>JAHDDR010000226.1 GCA_020629255.1 Saprospiraceae bacterium
GTTTTCGTAACAGGATCGACTTCTACAATCCAACCATAAGGGCTAGACTCGTTTTCTTCGGCGGTTAAAATGGTGCCCCAGGGAGTCACCCCGCCCGAGCAATTTCGACTGGTGCCCCCTACTCCTGAAAAATCGACTACTTTCGGGTTGTTGACATCCCAATAGCCTGTTGCAAAGTTGAACGATACATCCATTTGCACCACCCCACCCGGAGAGGAAATTTCACTATTGATACTCAGGTAGCCATTGGTCGAACTGCCCGTAATCGGTACATATCCGGTAAAGTCAAAATTATCGGGTACGTTCACGCCGCCATCTACTGTGGCATCTCCTTGCTCTATCAAATAATGAAAGGTGTGCGAGCTTGTCGGATGTTGGAATGTTGCATTTTTATTGGCGGGTTGGATGGATGTAAAATCCCAAATATTCTGTCCTATTAATGCAAAGGGCAAGAACAAACAAAAAAGAAAGGTGAACTTTTTCATGAATTTTCATTTCAATTAAAAATGGGGGAATTTTGAGGTTCACTTAATGATTCTAAGAATGAAATTAAGTCTTTTTTTTCTTTTTCTGATAAATTCAAGGGGTCTTCCGATAAAGTTTGGTTAGGAACATCCATACCCATCCCTCTGCCTCCTCCCCGATTATAGAAATCAATTACACCTTCTAAAGTCTCATACGCACCATTATGCATGTAGGGTGCGGTGTGAAGAATATTTCGAACCGTTACAGTTTTAAATGCATTTTTTCTGATCGGAATTTGGTCTATCGGGAAGCCACTTTCGTACCTTCCGAGGTCTCCATCTAAAACAGGCTGGAGCGTATCATGTACCATAGGTACGCCCAATACTTCAGATTCTGTATCATGGAATTCCGGAGGTACTAGTCCATTAAATACGGGAGCGAAATGACAGGTTCCACAGGCCGCCTTTCCCATAAATAAATTAAATCCCCGTTTGGCACTTTCCGATATTTTTCCTTCATTTCTTACATATTTGTCGAAGGGACTATTGAAGGAAACAAGAGAAGCAACATAAGTGGCTAATGCATTATTAATGTTTTGAACCGATATAGCATTCGACTGGGTTTTATAGGCTTTTTGAAATGAATAAATGTAGGAACTATTTTGTTTTAATGTATTGATGATGGTTTCGAAATCTGTGTTATATTCTAAGGGGTGAACGACAACATGACTGACTTGGTTTTCTAGTCGCCTTTCTTTTAAATCGTAAAAAAAACGAGTAGAAAAAATAGCATTGATTAAAGTGGGTGAATTTCTTTGCAAGGGAGTTACTCCATCATTACCTATACTTTTAGGAAGAGCATCTGTAAATGCTTTTTCTGGAACATGGCAAGTAGCACAAGACATTTTTCCAGATTGGCTTAAACTTGGATCGTGAAAAAGACGTCGACCTATTTCGATTCGCTGTTCCCCTAATGACGTATTGATTTCCGTTCCTAAAAAATAAGCTGGATTTAAAAAATCATCACTAAAAATATTTTTATTCGAATAATAAATGGGTTGGCTTCTTTTATCTTCTTCATCAAAAAAAGCATTACCCAACGCATAGTGCAAATCATATAATCCCTCATAAATGGGTTGAATGTGCTTTTTCAAAAAATCGAGGCGATCAAATTCATTGAAATTATTTTTTTTATTTAAATATCGAATGGCTTTTTTAAATTCTTTTTTTAATGATTTTGAAGAACGATATTTAAAATAAGGTTTTAATATTTTTTTCATTCCTTCTAGAGATGCCTGGGTTTCTGGAATGGCATTTAAGGAACCGGGGGTATCGAATCCTGTTAATCCTAACGAAAAAATTCGTAAGATTTCTTCTCTTGTTGCTTCGAAAATTTCTTCGTGACTCAGCAGTTGTCTTTCTTGGGATTTAATAATTTCAATATTTTCTTTTTCTAAGGACGATACTAATATTTTAATGGATTTGAAATCCGGTTTTTCTTCAAAAACCAATTCATCCAACACTTGTAAGCCAACCGGTTCTGCTGTAATAATTTTTCTATTTATAACATCGCCGTAAGGAAGTGGTGCCGCATTAATAAATAATTTAACCCTTTCGGATTCGTAAAAAGAAAGTAAAAAAGAAATTTCCTTAAATGATTTTCTCGTTTGCAAATGGATGGTTCTTAATGCTTCGACATCTGAAATTCCAGCTATCTTTTTGTACATTAAAATGGAATGATGAAAATCATTCATCCCTTGAATATAATCTTCTTGTATTTGTAAGAGAATTTCTTGGGGAGAGACTGGGCTACGGTTCCCTAAAAAGAGTATTGAGAAAAAAATGATCGCAATTAATAATACGGGCTTTTTCATCTCATACTTAGAATTGGTCATTGTAAATTTACAGAGAAAACCATAAATTAACATGAATCATCCTGAATTTTTACTCTAATCAAAAATTCGGTATTTTTATATTATCCTCCTTCTCCTTAATCCAAAAATTAACATAATAAATAATTAATTGCCAATCATTTGAATTGGATGTTCTTCATTTTTTGCTCGCACAAAAAACGAAGCAAAAAAGTGCGCTTTTCCTAAGGCATTTTTCTCCCTCTGGTCGAAAACCGTTCATAAATCCCTAAAATCCCTCCATGGCTTCGGGATTTCTTAACGGAATTTATTCTCTATGCCGTCGAAAAAGAAATTCAACCAAAATGTGTAATCTACTATACCATACGTTAATCTACAATATTCACCCTAAAGCTTCTTTGTTCTTCTCCTGCATTGACTTGGAGGAAATAAATTCCAGAAGCTATGGCTAATTTATCCACATCCCAAGTTAGTGTATGTTCTCCTTGAGTTAGCACACCTGTGGCAACCGGCAAATCCATTATTTTTTGCCCTAAGGTAGAATACAATGATACATTCATTTCTGTAGATTTGGGTAAATTAAAATTCAAGGTCAAATTATTTTTGACCGGATTCGGATAAACAGAAAATGAATAATTATCCGCTAGATTTTCGGTAGGAACAGATCCTATCAATTTGAATACTGCCGTAAGTGTACCGGGTTGATTAATCAAGATGCTTGCTTTACGAGTCAATACATCTGGTAGAACGGTATTTCCTTCTGTTGTTTCCCAGTGGCTGAATTCATAATCCAATTCATGCTGGGTGAAGACCCTTGCTTTGATTTTATTTTCCATTCCACCAAAATAACTTCCACTCCAGGGGAAGGTTTCGATGTCCAAGGTATTAAAATCTATTTCTCCGATGCCATCGGGTTCGGTTAATAAGGTGATTTCGTAAGGTCCATGTAATTCACTATAACACTCAAGCATTCCATCATCCAACAAATTACATCTGGCCGTAATGAAATCTTTAAGATCCTGAACATTGTTTTGCCATTCGTTCATGGTTCCGCCCCATCGATCGATTTGTCGTGGCATCTCTGGTTCGATGACAGCCAACATTTGATCCAAGGTCGAAATCATATTTTCACAAGTAAAAACGGTATTCATCATATCCGCATAACGCCCATAATATAACTGTTTGAAATCACTATTCTCCTCTAATAATTTAAGGAATATTTTTTCATGTCGTCCCACATCTCCATCACCTCCAACCGGACCACCGCCGGCTGCGATTTGATCATATAAATCTTGGCAAATATAATCCCAACCACTGAAGCAACAATATTGATCTTGTCCCATGACTTGAGCCAAGACTGGATCATCTGCGGGGTAAGGTACTTGCCCATTTTGAACCGTTGGACAAGTATTGGGATCTACTTCTCCTCCGCCACCGCCACCGTTGCCAAAGAACTCATCCATATAATCGGAAATATCTTCCAAATCGCAGGGATCGGCATCGGGGTTGGTATTGGGAACACCACTGTAATTGATGTAATAATCGAAAGTAGCATCTAAGTCCCAAAGTATGTAACCCCATTTTTTATGATCGCCCAATGGGTTCAATCCTCGCCACCAACCGGTATTGTAATTCAACCAATCGGAAGCAACCGTATTTAGATTGACAATCATATAATCTATCAAACTCAATAAATTAATTTTGTCATCTACATAATTATAATGAGTGGTATCACTCATATCATTATCCAAAGCATAATCCCGGATGTCCAACCAATCCAATGCTGCCTGTTGTCCTCCATATTCGATTTCAGTATCACCCCAAGTAGACAAATATTGGATTTCATATTTTCCTTGATCATAATATTCGCCGGTATAATCATGGTCAACGGGGCGTTCCCGCATTCCATATAGCCCCCAATATTGGCCATTCAGAAATACGACCACCCTTTCTACCGCTCTTTGATCCAATTTCATATTTCCATTCATGGCAAGGGTATGGATGTATTCGTCACGAATGTGTGTGCTTCCTTGGTGGGCTTGATCATTAATGGCAGGATAATTATCATCACCCGAATTACGGAACATGAATTTTTGGTATGAATCTCTATTCGAATAACTGAACAAAGGCGCTTCTACGGCTTTGGAATATCCCATTTCGTCTCTTGAAACCCAATCCAAACTTCTATGGGGCAACACCCAAGAATCTTGACCATGCCGATTCAGACTTCCAAAAGAAGTGGCTTCCCTCTCTTTATTCAAATTAAAATATTCAATAGAACCGATGGGTATCAAATCACCATTCCCGCCTGCTAATTCAAGCACTTGATCTGCTGCTACTGAAAAAACTGCTACGGTAAAATCATTTTCATTAATAAAATAGGTATTGAAATCCATTTTCCCGGGTAGGATATTCGGATCATTGCTGAATGCCCTTGCTTTTATGACTGTTGTCGAAGAAACCGTAATGGGTGAAGAATAACTCGGAGAACTCGGCAAAGGATTGGTTCCGTCTGTAGTATAACGAAGTGTTGAATTGGGTTCATTATTCGTTAATGTAACAGTTTGGGTACCTGTGTAAAAACCCGCCGCCAAATCCATACTCGGGGTAGCGGTATATCCTGCAAATTGAGCCGAGTTATTGTTGGATGTTCCAAATGTGGGTTGAGTACAAACGACCCAATCGCCATTTCCATCTGTCGTTCTACAATGGGAATGTTCCACTAGTGTCAACCCCAAGGGGTAGGACTCTAAGATGGTTCCAGCAGCATCGGAAAAAACGATGTATTCATTCACTTTGGTTTGTGATAATTTAAAATTCGTATGATATTCTCCATTCGCTTCCATGTCTCTTCCGGAACAATAAAAAGTGAGATGACCCAAGGGAGGTATTTTAGTATCAGGAGGAATAACCCATTTCGTGGGATTATCTACCTTGTCGGATAAATGCCACCCTCCGATGTCCACAGGCATGTTGTTCGAATTGTAAAGTTCTATCCAATCTTCTGTTTTGCCAAAGCCATCAACAATATTATTGAGGTTGGATGCAGAAAATTCATTGACAGAAATCTGTGCATCAGAAAAGGAAAAAAAACAAAATATGAATAAT
>JAHDDR010000031.1:0-11750 GCA_020629255.1 Saprospiraceae bacterium
TGAAAGCGAGTTTTTTGAATGTAGTATTTACAAATTGTTTCAGCGTAAAGAAAGACTCACAGCCTTGAAATGCTTGCATTCACGAATGCCTTATTCATAAAATAAATAGTGAATGAGTAATTTTTCGCCCTTTTGTATCAATGTTAAGTCTAATTAAGTCATGCAATGAAAATTCTAATAATGTAGTAATCGTTTTTAAATAGAGGTATCGATTTTTTCTTTTTCACAAGTATAGTGAATGAATTCCGTTAAGAAATCCCGAAACCGTGGAGGGATTTTAGGAATTCATGAACGGTTTTCGACCAGAGGGAGAAAAATACCTTGAAAAGTGCACTTTTGGGGTTCGTTTTTATGCAAGTAAAAAGGAACAAAGGCATAGTTTTGTAAATGGTCAATTCTTTTAAAGACCTATAGAATAAAAGGGGGCTAGTCATTTATTCTATTTTGATGAGCATGATTTTATTAAACAATGATTAGTGCGGTTTTCTTAGACCTAACATCAAGACAAAAAGACAAGTTTTATCCAATAGAAAATTATCTTTAGTTCACGTTCCCTAACGAATACTCATCCAATCATAACGAATAATAATTAAGGATAAAAAATAAGATCGTATTAAATAATTTTAGAGGGTTATGAAATTATCTCACCACTAAAATTATTGTATTATGAATCAAAAGTTTTTTTTCTTTTTTATGATGATGGCGTCTTCTGTCCTTATTTTTTCTTGTTCTAATATTCCGAATAAGACATCCCACGAAGTACATCGGAATTATTTGCAAGGGGTTCGATTAGGCGATGGAATTCCGCTGGGTTTGAATTTGACCCTTCGCTGGCATATTGAAAACCCTAAAGTTTTTTACAGTCAGTTTTCATCTTCGGATACATTCAACCATCAAATTCTTTTGCCTCGTTCTTTGGAACTAGCGAAACAAAGATCCAATCTTTTTCCAAGTGTCGATTCTGTTTTTTCGACCCAACGGGAATTATATGTAGAGGAAATAAAATCTACATTAATCAACGGTTTGTCTTCTGATGGAATTTCGATTCGAGAAGTCATTGTTTCGGATATTATTTTTCCTGAAAAATATATCGTAGCCAAAGAAGCGGTAGGATTGAAAGATCAAGAATTGGAACGCATCCGACAACAAAAAATAGTGAGCATCGAAAAAGCAAAAGCACTAAAAGAACAAGCCAGTGCCGATGGACAAGTAGAAATTGCAAGGGCAGAAGCCGAAGGAAAAGTGCAAAAAATAAAAGCGGCAACAGAAAAAGTGCGACGCAAAACAGAAATCGCTATTGCAGAAACCGAAGCTCAAGTAGCTCGGATGGAAGCTAAAACAGAAGCCAATAGAAAAAAAGAATTGGCAGATGTAGAAGTAGATAAAGCTAGGGATATGAAAAATATCGAAGTGCAGAAAAAAAGAGAAATGGAACAAATTGCCGTTGATAAAATTTCCAAATTGGATAAAGTAGAATTTGAAAAACAAATTCAATTGGCAAGACTGTGTACGGAAAATCCGACCTATGCTTCTTTTTTGGTCAACAAAGAATTAGCATCGAAAGTAGAGATTGCGGTATTGCCCACAGGAGGCGAAAAAAATGTATTTGAGAATATTATTAATCACAATATGCCCAAGTAATTTTTTTGAATTAATTCACATTTTATGAGAAATTCAATGGAGTGAATTCCCATTGCTTTTTATAAGTGATGGGAATTTTTTATTGATCTAAAATATCTTGAGTCCTTCTATTTATTTTATCTTTTTTATATAAACTCAAAAAGAGTTTGATGAAAGACGAAAAAGCAAATAAATGAATCAGAATGTATAGGTGGAAATTGTAACAATATATACTGTCCGTATCTGTATTGGAGCAAATAAAAATTAAACTATTTTTCAAAAATAAAATGTAAAACAAAGGAATAAAAATGGAATAAATAACACTTAAAAAAAGAGTATAAACGATCGATTCTTTATTTGATGCAGAATTTCTGTAATAAAGAAATAAAAACCCTACTAAAATAAATATAACAGATAAAGGCGTAAAAATTAAAGCCAAATTAAAAACGTAATAAGTATCATGTATGGAGAAAAAATCAAAAAATATATTTTTCGAATTCATATAAAGAAATAGAGTTACGCCTAAAACAATCCAGTAAATTCCGATAAATATTTGAGTTGTTTTGGGTTCCATATTTTAATTTATTTCAAAACCTAATTTTTTAAAATCATCCCAAAATTCGGGGTACGATTTTTTTACAACATCCGGTTCTTCAATCTTTATATGCCCCAATAAAGATAAAGGAGCCATCGCCATTGCCATTCGATGATCTTCATACGTAGAAAAACAAGGGGATTCCAATGTTGCTTTTCCTTGAATTTCCATTCCTTCTTTATTTTTTATTCTTTTAGGCGTGACCTTTACATTAATTTTATTTAATTCATTTTTTATCGCATCAATTCGGTCGGTCTCTTTAATGCGTAAAGTTTTTAAACCGGTTAATTGGGAGGGGATGCCTGAGGCAGCACAAATGACAGCTACCGTTTGGGCAATGTCAGGGCAGGCTGTAAAATCATAAAAAAATAAATCAATGTCCGAATTTTTATTTTTCTGAATAACAATTGAATGATTTAGATAAGTTGTTTTAATTCCAAAAGATTTGGAAATTTCTGCCATGATCGAATCTCCTTGTAAGCTTTCTTCGAATAAACCATGAATGGTAATATTCGAACTATCCGAAATAACTGCTAAAGCATAATAATAAGATGCTGCCGACCAATCTGCCTCCACCTTGAATTTTTTAGCTTGATATTTTCCAGGCAATATTTTTATGGAATTTTCTTTTTCTTCATAATTAATTCCGAAATAAGCCATCATTTTTAATGTCATCCGAATATAAGGAAGAGAAACCGGTTCACCTTCAAAATAAATATGTAACCCCTTAGAAAGAGTCGGGGCGATCATTAGTAAAGCAGAAATATATTGGCTAGAAATATCAGCAGCTATTTTTATGTCATTTTTATGTCCGATATTTTTTGGAGAATGAATTTTTAATGGAGGATACCCATCTTTTTCCAAATATTCAATATTGGCACCTAATTCATTTAAGGCATTGACCAAAACACCAATGGGTCGTTGTTTCATTCTCTCCGAACCCGTTAATATTTTTGTTCCTTCTTGCAAAGCCAAATATGCCGTCATAAATCGGAAAGTCGTTCCGGCAGGACCCGCATCCAAAATTAATTCATCCGATTCTAATAATTTGATAAAAGTTTGGGTGTCTTTAGCCGAAGAAAGATTTTCTATTTCAAAATGTTCCTCACATAAAGCTCGAATCATTAAGGCACGATTGGCAATACTTTTGGAGCCGGGCAAAGTAATTTCACCCTGAATAATTTTATTTTTTTTTGATAAAGAAAGGTGCATTGTAAATCCTTAGAAATTTTGGGTGGAAAATGAAATTAGATAACAACAATTTTTTATTCTTCTTCATACTCAACCACCCGTAAAAATTTAAATCCGATGGTAATTTCAAAGGCAGTATTAAATACTTTTGTTTCACCAACAAAAACATCAACCCCTTGACTTGTGGTATAAGAATATTTATTTGCGGGATAAAAAACCTGTGGCCGGGCATCCGGACTAATTTGAACTTCAAACAATAAGCCAGATAAACGAGATAAAGGAATTTCAATGCCTCCACCAAAAGTGAAACCGTAAGTGAATTTATTTACATCTTCATCATTAAAAGGAAGAAAAGCATCACCCGAATAATTAATATTATAATCTCCTCTAATGCCAAATAAATAATACGCTTTTGCATTATTGACAGAAATAGGATAAGCACTTTTTCCTCCCAAAATTAAAGATACATTCCTGAATTCAGTATCAATATTTCTACGGGTAATATCTTGTGTGGTAGGATTTCTAAAAAAAGATTTTACCCGACTTCCTTTTATATGATAACCCAATTGTCCGAAAATAGAAAAGCGTTTTTCCGCAGGAATGCTTTCTAAAAAAATGGACCCATTATATTTGGGTAAAACAGAACGGTCAAATCCATTCCATTTTTGGATGCCTAAAGTCAATCCGCCTTTTACACCATAAGCGAAACCCCCTTGTGCATAACTCGATGCTATAAAAAAAATGCAACAAAAAAATAAAAATAATTTCTTCATGTGCTTATTTATAATATTCATAAATTATAGTTTGATACGTTTTTTTCTTATCCATTAAATCTTCTGAAATATTTTTAATGAGGAGCCCTTTTTCGTTATAAACATGTTCGATAGAAAACTCAGGGTTTTTTCCTCGACCATAATCCACTTCTTGGGTACACTGCCCTCTTTCATTATAATTCACATAATGAACATCGCTGAACAATTCGTCTCTATAATAAAACTGCGAGCTCTCCAAAAGTCCATCTTTATAATGGTAGATGGTACTATCCGTCCGTTCCCAAACAGGAGGGTCGCCCTCCATTCCAATCGCTCCGGAGCATCCCACTTCACAGATTAATTTCCCATCGTTGTTGTAATGATAATGAATATCATGGAAACTGCCTCCTTCCGTTTTTGAATGCGTCAACAACCCTTTATCATCATATTCATAGTTTGTTTCTGACGGATATAACTCCAATCTCGTGATTTCTTTCACCATTTTCCCATCCTCATAAAAATAATCCCATTTCGCCGTATCCTTTTGATACGGATTGATGGTAAGGAAAGAAACCTTCATCCCATTGCTATCATATTCCGTGATGGAAATTAAATTATCCGGAATAATTTCTACTTCCTCTTTTCCTGATTCATATACCAACATTCGCTGAACAGCACTCTCTGAAAGAATCTCTTCTGTAGAAGCATAACTTATTTTCTTTTCTGATGAATGACAGGCCGTAAAAATCATAAAACAGAAAAGAAAAAAATAAAGCGGATTCCAAGTACAACAATAATGCGCCATAATTTTAATAATGATATATGAATAAAGATATAAATTCTAATGCTTCTGGATTGATGATTCAGAAACAATTTAATATTCAGACGAATTAAATGAATAATAAGGACATAATTCCAGTAGCGTGTTATTTTTGTTGCTTAATTGTAAAAGACAAAAAAATTGAAGAACCTTTCAGATACGATAATTGCCCTGTCTACTCCTCAAGGAGAAGGAGCCATCGCCGTTATCCGTTTATCGGGTAAGGAAGCTCTGACCCTTTGCGACAAAGTCTTTTTCGGAAAAAAACTAATCAACCAAAAAAGCCATACCGCACATTTTGGCACCATTAAAAACGAAGGTGGGCAAATCGTAGACGAAGTCCTCATCACTATTTTCAAAAACCCCCAATCCTATACTGGCGAAGATGTTTGCGAAATTTCCTGCCATGGTTCATCATACATTGTCCAACAAATTTTACAATTAATGATTCGGCAAGGAGCGAGGCATGCCCAACCAGGCGAATTCACCTTACGCGCCTTCATGAATGGAAAAATGGATTTGTCCCAAGCAGAAGCCGTAGCCGATTTGATTGCTTCCGAATCGGCATCGAGCCACGATATTGCCATGAAACAAATGCGGGGAGGCATCACTAACGAAATCAGTCACCTCAGACAAGAACTCATTGATTTTGCTGCCCTCATAGAATTAGAATTGGATTTCGGAGAAGAAGACGTAGAATTTGCCGACCGGGGAAAACTCGAAAAATTGATCATTAAAATCAATACCTACATCAAAACCCTGATGAGCTCCTTCGATTTGGGCAATGCCATCAAACACGGCATCAATACAGTAATAGCCGGTCGCCCGAATGCTGGTAAATCAACCCTGCTCAATGCTTTGTTGAATGAAGAAAGAGCCATCGTTTCCGACATCGCCGGAACGACCCGTGATACCATAGAAGAAACCCTAAACATCAAAGGCATAACCTTTCGGTTAATAGATACGGCAGGTATCCGTGATGCGACCGATCAAATTGAAGCGGTAGGGGTTCGGAAGACCTACGAGACCGCCAAAAAATCATCCATCCTCATTTATGTTTTCGATTATATGGATTTGGAGCCACCCCAAATCAAAGAAGATTTAGACAAGTTGTATGTCGAAGGCATGAAGGTGGTTCTTCTAGAAAATAAATTCGATTTATATTCCAGCATGCACGAAAACGCCCAATGGAATTTTGATCAAAACAGACAGGAAAAATCCAAAAAAGAAAATTGGTCGCCCATTTACGACGAATGGAAAGAAAAAGGATTTGTTAGAACCTACTCTTCGTCCCAAGAAAAAATATACGTCGAACAACTCAAGGAAAAATTGTACGAATTGGCAGTAGGAGAAACAGGTTTACAAAACAATACCATCATATCCAATGTAAGGCATTACGATGCCCTACAATCCGCCCATCAATCCCTACAACAAGCATTAGATAATCTAACCCAAGGCATCTCAGGCGATTTTGTAGCCATGGATATCCGCCACGCCTTACAACATTTAGGAGAAATCACCGGAGAAATCAGTACCGACGATTTATTGGAATCGATATTTTCTCGGTTTTGTATCGGCAAATAGCATTAACATCATCCATCATTAAAATCATACAAAAAGAATGACCACCCTTTCTACAGAATTATTAGAACGATGCGAATCCAAATGCGAATTATGCAGTTCTAAAAAAGAATTACAAACCCATATCGTTTCACCCAAAACAGGCAACCAGTTGGATGAACAAGTCGCCCTATGTTCTGTTTGTAAAGAAGAGTTGGATAAACAAGAAGGATGGGATGCTAATCATTGGCGATGCTTGAACGAAAGTATCTGGAGTCCCTTCCCTCCCGTTCAGGTTATAGCTTATCGGATGCTGAAAAAATTAAGTGATCAAAATTGGGCACAAGATTTAATGGGGATGATGTATATGGAAGATGAAACCAAGGAATGGGCGATGATGGAAGAAGCCGAGGTAGTCCATAAAGATAGCAATGGGAACATTCTTCAGAATGGAGATACCGTCACCCTCATCAAAGATTTGAATGTGAAGGGTGCCAATTTCACAGCAAAAAGAGGAACCGCCGTTCGTCGCATCCGTTTAGTACCCGATAATGCCGAACATATAGAAGGCAAAGTCGAAGGACAACAAATCGTTATTCTAACCCAATATGTCAAGAAGTAAAAGGGTTCATAGAATATTAAATTTTATAGGCATCTACGGACTATTGGCTATCTAGCTATTGACGTTGCGAAAAATTCGCAACATAGAATAAGTATTAATCACAATGTCATTATCTTTCGCCCTCGTAGAAAATCAAGATTAAAAAATAAATAAATCATGTCTCAATTTCCGCATTTATTAGCCCCCTTGGATTTGGGCTTCACCACATTGAAAAACCGCGTATTAATGGGTTCTATGCACACTGGCTTAGAAGAATTGCCCGGGGGTATGGAACGCTTAGCAGAATTTTATGCAGAAAGAGCGAGGGGTGATGTAGGTCTCATTGTAACAGGCGGTGTTTCTCCCAATACAGAAGGAGTCGTATTCCAAGGAGCGGGAAAATTGAATACAGAAGAAGAAGTAGAACATCATAAAATAGTGACGAAGGCCGTACATGAAAATGGCGGTAAAATTTGCATGCAAATCCTTCATACCGGAAGATATGCCTACAGTACCGAATCCGTTGCCCCTTCAGCCATCAAGTCACCGATTACCCCCTTTCCTCCTCGAGAAATGACCCAAGAAGACATCGAAAGAACCATAGAGGATTATGCCGTTTGTGCTGCCTTGGCCAAAAAAGCAGGATATGATGGCGTAGAAATCATGGGATCAGAAGGCTATCTCATTAACCAATTCATTGTAAAGAAAACAAATAAGCGGGAAGATGAATGGGGTGGTCCATACCAGAACCGAATAAAATTCCCGATAGAGATTGTACGCCGAGTAAGGGAACGAGTAGGAACGGATTTCATCATTATTTATCGTTTGTCGATGCTGGATTTGGTGGATGATGGAAGTACTTGGGATGAAGTGGAGCATCTGGCAAAACGAATCGAAGAAGCAGGAACTACCATCATTAATACAGGTATCGGTTGGCACGAAGCGAGAGTGCCAACCATTGCCACTATGGTGCCTAGAGGAGGTTTCAGTTGGGTCACTAAACGCTTGATGGATAAAGTCAATATTCCTTTGGTGACCACCAATCGAATCAATATGCCAGACATTGCTGAAGAAATCCTAAGCGATCGCCATGCTGATATGGTTTCGATGGCGAGACCCTTCTTAGCCGATTCGTTCTTGGTGCAAAAAGCCGCCGAAAATCGAGTGGATGAAATCAATACCTGCATCGGTTGTAACCAAGCCTGTTTGGATCATACCTTCGAATTGAAAATTTGTTCTTGCTTGGTAAATCCGAGAGCTTGCCACGAAACGGAACTCATGATAGGACCCTTGGCAACTAAGAAAAAAATTGCAGTGGTGGGAGCGGGCCCAGCGGGCTTGTCTTGTTCCACCACTTTGGCAGAACGAGGGCATGATGTCCACTTGTTCGAAGCAAGTCACGAAATAGGAGGCCAATTCAATATGGCGAAACAAATTCCGGGTAAGGAGGAATTTCATGAAACCTTGCGATATTTCAAGAAGCAAATAGAAGTAACGGGCGTTCAACTCCACTTAAATATAAAAGCCGATGCCAATTTATTGGTCGATTTTGATGAGGTAGTTTTGGCAACGGGTGTCACACCTCGTATACCGGGTATTGAAGGGCAAGATCATTCGAAGGTTTTGAGTTATGTGGATGTACTGTATCATAAAAAAGAAGTGGGTAAATCGGTGGCGATTATCGGAGCCGGCGGCATTGGTTTCGATATGGCAGAATACCTGACCCACGAAGGGGAATCAACTGCTTTGAATGTTGAAAGTTATATGGATGAATGGGGCGTGGATATGTCCTACCAAAAAGGAGGGGCTTTAAAAGAAGCGGTCGTTCCTTCATCGCCCAGAGAAGTATATTTATTGAAACGCTCCCAGGGGAAACATGGGGCGAATTTAGGCAAAACAACAGGTTGGATTCACCGCTCTAGTTTGAAGAAAAAAAATGTAAAAATGCTAGGTCAGGTGTCATATGAAAAAATTGATGACCAAGGATTACATATTCTTCGAGGGGGAGAATTGGAAATACTACCTGTAGACAACGTTGTGATTTGTGCCGGACAAGAATCGTTAAAAGATTTATACGAACCATTGCAAGAAAGAGGAACCAATGTTCACTTAATTGGAGGGGCATTCAAGGCAGCAGAATTAGATGCAAAACATGCCATTAAAATGGGTATTGAATTAGCATCCAAATTGTAATTAATTATCAGACTTAATTTTGCATCAATTTCATTATTAATTTTTTATTATTTAATTATTCATTAATAATCAGAATGCTGAAATTTACAAACATACAAGTAAAAGAAATAGTCGCCCACCAAGTAGGGAATAAAAATAGAAATGAAAAATGTTTTACTTCCGGAGGGTCATTATTGTTAGATGAAAACCTAGAAGCAACATTAACGAAATATTTTTTAAAACCCTTTCGTCAAATTTCAGAAACCTATCGCTTTGTACATAGCACAGATATGTCTTACCATTTGATGAATGGTATTTCTCAGAAAATATTTTTAAATAATGATGATTTTTATTCCAATACTATAGAAATATTAAATCATCTTTATAATCAATCTAATCATCCACAAATAAAAAATGGAGATTTATTTCTTGTTTTATTTGATGATATTTTAATTGAAGATGAATTAGTCCAAGCCGTAGGAATTTTTAAATCAGAAAGAAAAGATGCTTTTATAAAATTATCCACCCAACAAAATCAAATTGTCATTAATCAAGAAGAAGGAATCTCTTTGAAAAAAATAGATAAGGGCTGTTTGATTTTAAACCTTTTTGGAGACGAAGGCTACCGTGTTTTTTCTTTTGATAATAATGATTACGATGCCAATTATTGGAAAAATTCTTTTTTAGGAATTGATTATGTCCAAGATAAAAATTATGACACCCGTTCGTACATAGACATGTGCAGAGGTTTTGCAGATGAAGTAATAAAAGAAAAATCTGGAAAAAAAGATCAACTCGAATTTTTAAGCGATTCGATTAATTATTTCGATTTTAATGAAAAAATAAATGTCGAAGAATTTAAAGAAACATTATTCGAAACCGACGATCAATTAAAAGAAGATTTTTCCAATTATAAAAAACAATACGAAGAAGATTTTAATGTGGCGATACCAATGGAAATTCCTATTTCTCGAGTGGTGGTTCAAAAACAGAAAAAAGCCATTAAAAATTTTATTAAATTAGATACGGGTATTCAAGTAAAATTGGATTTTAAAGATCCGGAATCAACCAAAAAATTTGTGGAAAAAGGATTTGATCCCGATAAGGGAATGCATTTTTATAAAGTTTTTTATAACGAAGAACTTAATTAAGCTTAGAGCATGTTTAAAATTGGCTTTTGGAGATAGAAACAGCAATTATTTTGATTAGGCGAGGTACAAAAAACAGAGTTTAGCCTTAGCTAAATGAGTATTTTTGAAACGAAGAATAATCAAAATAAGTGCGTTTTTAGTCCAAAGTGTTAAATTTAAACATGCTCTTAAATATTTTTAATGAACAACCGTCCTGCAAACGGTCAAAACGAGTTCAAAAATGAAAAAGAAACGATTGTACAATCGCGTAAATCGCGATGTGTTGAGAGAGCAAATAGCTCAAAGTAAAGAACCCCGAACCACACTTTCATTTTATAAATACTACCACATCAAAAACCCGAATTTCTTTAGGGATTATTTATATTATAATTGGTCGGATTATGGTGTCTTGGGTCGGATTTATGTAGCGGGCGAAGGTGTGAATGGACAAATTTCAGTGCCCTCAAAACAATTCGAACCTTTCAAGAAAAAAATGGAAGAAGTGTTGTTCTTCAATGGCATTCGCTTGAATGTTGCCATTGAGGATGATGGTAAATCCTTTTTTAAATTGGCCATTAAAGTCAGGCATAAAATTGTTGCGGATGGATTGAATGATGATAGTTTTGATGTGACGGATAAGGGTACGCATGTCAATGCCCAAAAATTTAATGAGCTTACAGACGATCCGAATACCATCCTCATTGATATGCGGAATCATTACGAAACCGAAGTGGGTTATTTTGAAGGAGCGGTGTTACCCGATGCGGTAACGTTCCGAGAATTGTTGCCCAAAGTGATTGATGATTTCAAGGAGGAAAAAGAAAAAAATATTGTGATGTATTGCACGGGAGGAATTCGTTGTGAAAAAGCATCCGCATATTTTAAGCACAGTGGTTTTGAAAATGTTTTCCAATTGGATGGAGGAATTATCGAATATACTCGCCAAGCAAAAGAACAGGGTTTGAAAAATAAATTCAAAGGAAAGAATTTTGTTTTTGATGAACGGTTAGGGGAACGCATCTCCAATGAAATCGTTTCGAATTGTCATCAATGTGGAAAACCGAGTGACACCCACACCAATTGTGCGAATGATGCTTGCCATTTGTTGTTCATTCAATGCGAGGAGTGCAAACAAAAATTTGATAATTGCTGTACATCCAAATGTAAGGACTTCATTCAATTATCCGAAGAGGGGCAAAAGGAAAAAAGAAAAACAGAAGAATTTACAGGCACAAAATTTGGAAAAGGTAGATACAAGGCTCACAACGGTGGTTTGTTGGAGTAGTTTGCTGAACACCTGGCAGGTTTT
>JAHDDR010000031.1:11850-31271 GCA_020629255.1 Saprospiraceae bacterium
CAAGGCTCACAACGGTGGTTTGTTGGAGTAGTTTGCTGAACACCTGGCAGGTTTTAAAAACCTGCCAGGTATTATATAAAAAATTAAATATTTAATTCTCCACATACAATTTTTTAATTCTAACCATAGGTCCGGGACACATGGCTTGATGGCAATTCATGCAAGTACTAACGACAATGTCATACGAGGTAGATGTTTGTTCGGCATTTGCATTTTCTAGTGCACTCATAGCGGCCAAATAGGATTGTGCGTACACTTTAAAATCTGCCGATTCAGATTTTCCCTTTTCGGTAGAAGGAGCATCAAATATTTTTTTATAGCGATTAGGGAACGCTGGGTGCGTACCCTCTTTAATGTGTTGACGAATTAATTTCATGTCTTCTTCCATGCCTCGCATTAATAAAGTCAATTCACTATCGGTCGGATGATTGGATTTGTTTTTCACATCGTTGCATGACCAAAAATAAAATGAAAACAACAAGAGGGAAATAATAAATAATTTATTCATGATCGATTATTATTTTTAATTGGAAATTTCAAATGCACTTCTGTACCAAATGGTTCATGATTGTCATTAAATATATCTTTGATTTCCATAACGATTTTTTTCTCTCTATTCGAGTTAGCCAAATCTATTCGTTCTTGTATTGCAGAAGTAGCAAAAGAATAATGAACATCTCTTTCTTTTAACTGAAGGGAAGCTTCTCGTCCTATTCCATTATCTTTAATGATGATGTAGATATTATTTTTTTCCAAAGAAAAATAAATGTCAAGTTGTTTCTTTTCTTTTAAACTATGTAATAATCCATGCTTGATGGCATTTTCTACATGAGGTTGAACCAACATCACAGGAATATCATGTGCGTAGGGATCTAGGCTTTCATCACGATGAATATGAAAATGAAAATCGTCGCCAAAACGCATTTTCTCTAATTTAAGATATAGCTGAAGAGTATTGATTTCTTCTTGCAATGTAATTTCTCCTTCCTTGCTTTGTTCCAAATATTTTCGTATCAAATCAGCAAAATCGGAAAGATATTCGCTGGCAATTTCTTTTTCGTTGCCCAGAATAAAATCCTGTATCGTATTGAGTGCATTAAATACAAAATGAGGATTCATTTGAGAACGAAAGGCGGCAACTTTCGATTTGAATACTTCTTTTTCCAGACTTTCTTTATCATTAATAAGTTCGGCTTTATGACGTATATTTTGAATAATTTTTGACGCAACAAATGAGATGAGCATGATTGCCAATAAAATTATCAGTATAAAAAATAAAAGAGTCTGATGAAAAGGTTTGGCAATCGAAAAAGAAATAGTTTTTATTTCGGAACAAACTCCATCTTCGTTACACGTTTTTATCTCGAAATTATAATTGCCCGGCTGCATGTTCGGGAAACTAATTTCAGTAAGACTGCTTGGAGTTATGTTCCATTCTTTAGAAAATCCTTGCATTCTATATTGGTACGAATGTGTTTTTTGGCTTCTATAAATATAGGCATTGTAAGCAATTCTAATATTATTTTCATGAGATTCAAAAGTATAGGAATCTTTTAAAGGAATTGTTTTTCCATTGACTTTTAATTCTTCAATAAAGCATTTAGGAATCGTTTGGTTGGTAAAATTTAAAGAGCAAGGCATGGTTGTTATGTGTTTTTTTGAAACAATTTTTAATGTATCATCAAAAACATACAAATCAATTATTTTTTCTTTTACAAGCCCGTCCAAATAATTAATCCGTTCCTCTTTACGAGTTAATGTGTCATATTTTACTACTTCATTTTCCTTGATTAAAAAAAGAAAATTTTCCCATTGTGCCATTTTTCTCGAAGAGAACCCTATGTTTTCCTGACGGATAATCGAATCTTTTTTTAGCCGTAATAAATAGCCATCTTGTGTACTTGCCCAAGCCCCTGTTTTTTTGTCAGATATCATGTCAGATAAACGCAGGTGCTTTCCCTCAAAAAGAATTTCTTGGGATTTTTTTTCGCTTTTAATAATATATGGGTAATAAAATAAACCATCCACATACTGTACATAAGTACCGTTCGTAGAATAATCTTTACGAAGCATTCGGGATCTTTTATTCTTTAAAAAAAAAGTCAAGTGAGATCTTTTAGAAGGGCCGAAAGGTCTATTTTTACCTCTTTTATTTTTTAAAATACTTAATCGGGCATAAGCGGAAGAAGAATAAACTATGTGGTCTGGAGATTCAAATAACGTCTCTATGTAATAATCTCCGACTCCTTGTCCTCTCCGAGTTATTCGTTTTTCTTTTATGTTATAATTAAAGGCTGCATTCATGTGTATAAAAATATTATCTGTATAAGGGTTATAAATAAAAGGAAGAATGCTTTCTAATTCAGAATCGATTTGTGTTATTTTTTTTCCTGCCACCTTGGGTATAATAGTAAATTGGCTTTGCTTATCTATCGTATAAATGTTTCCATGATTGTCTATTTTAGAAAACTTGATCTCTGTTTCTGTAAGCTTAGTTTGTTTAACTTCCAAATTAGGAATTATAAAAATACCATTGCTTAAAGTAGGAATCCATACATTTCCTTCTTTGTCCTTTTCTATGCGGGAAATGTTATAATGTTCTAATAATTTTTTCTCTGATATTTTCTTATGTTTTAAATTAAGGATGAAAATACCTTTATTAGAAGAAAGATAAAGCATATTGTTTTCTGATCGGCTGAAGGCGCTTTGTATTTTGTTTATAGAGGAATGCTCCAATTCTAAAATAGTTTGGATAGTGGGTCGTATTTGGAAGAGGTATGTTTTATTTGTAGAAAAATAAGAAAGATACAATTTGTTATCTGATTCGAAAAAATATGGCATTAGAATATTAGACATTGAATATTCTTTAGATAACAAGAGTCGTTCTTTCCCATCAAAATATTGTTTCATTTTATATGTCCTCGTTTTCTCTTTAAGAAAAGTAGAATGTTCTCCAAAACAAATCGTATCGTGATGCACAAGCATAAAATTAAAATAGCTCCCTTTCTCTAAATTGTATAATGTTTCTGTAGAATTTGAGTAGAAATTTTGTTGTATGATCTTATTTCTAAGCATGACTGTTATTTCTGGAAACAAATCAACATCATAGTATAGGTTTCCACTCATTTCATCAGAATAATCTTCAAAGAGCCTCAGGCTGTCATTTTCTATATAAAATAATTGTCCTCCAAAATTTAAAAACCAAATTCGCCCTTCTTTATCTTCTTGAAATTCACTATATGATTTCAAATAATCCGGATGTACAAGGTGAGTAAATTCTTTTCCATCAAAATAATATAAACCACTCCCTGTTGCTATCCATAATCTCCCATTTTTATCATGATGTATGTCATAGATTTTTTCTTCATTGAAGCTATATAATTCATTAAAACTATACAAAGAAGGCTCTTGAGTATGACCCCAAGAATAAAAAAATAAAAAAATAAAAAGGAAGTATGTTTTAGAGATGCTCATTCAGGATTATAAATTATTGCTTATGATTTGAAGCAATTCGTTTTTTTTATCTCTTGATATAAGTGCTATGGTATCATTTTCTAAAACGACCTGTAATCCATCTTTTTTTATTAATCTTTTTACTAAATGAACATTGATAATATACGATCGATGTATGCGAAGAAAATACTGATGTTTTTCAATAAAAGGATCAAAGAATTTCATGGATTTGGAAATGATTTTTATTCCATCTTTTTGGGTATGTATTTTACAATATCCACCATCCGCCTCTATACAAATAATTTCTTTAAGAGGAACAAAACTTGTTCCTTCTTTATCTGGAATACCAATTTTGTTAAACGTTTTATTTTTTAATGCTTCTCTTAATTCTTCGAGTTTTTTTCTTAATATTTTTTTTTGAGAATTATTTTTTACTCGTTCTACTGCTTTTTTCACTTTGTCCGGCCGTAATGGTTTTAAGATATAATCAATGGCATTCATCTCAAAAGCCTGAAGAGCATATTGGCTATATGCCGTTGTGAAAACCAATTCAAAATTAATTTTATCTTCGACAAAATAATCCAAAATATGGATACCTGATTCTTGCGGCATTTCAATATCTAGGAAAACAAGATCGGGATTTTCTTTTTTGATAATCTTGACACCATCTTTTAAATTAGCTGCTTCATAAACAGCATTAATATCAGTACATTTTTCACGAAGAATGTTTTGCAGGAGGTTCCTAGCTCTACTTTCATCTTCAATGATGACTATTTTCATGGTAGTTCTGATTTATACCTAATGTGGTTGAGGTATTGTTATATTGGTAATTTTGAAATCAATGAAAAAGAGGGAATGCTTCCAAAAATACTAAAGAGTAACGGGATTTACAAGAGGCCGTCTAAATATATGGATACTATTTGCTTGGTATTCAAAGATTAAAGCCTAATTTTACAAGGCTTCTTACTAAATAACATACATAATGAAAGGTAAAACAGTCGTGATCACCGGAGCAAATTCTGGAATCGGTAAGGCTACGGCAATGGCTTTGGCAAAGAAAGGAGCACATATCTATATGGTCTGCCGGAACAGAAGAAGAGCCGAGCAAGCTCGACAAGACATTATCAAGATCACAAAAAATACAAATATTGATCTCCTATTATGTGATTTATCTTCACAAGGATCCATAGAAAGTTTTGGGATGGTGATGAGGGATCGTTTAGAAAAAATTGATGTACTTATTAACAATGCGGGAGCCGTCTATGGAACTCGGAAATTATCTTTAGATGGTATAGAACTTACTTTTGCCTTAAATCATGTCGGATATTTTTTAGTGACTCATTATTTGTTGGATTTAGTCCGTAAAGGAAAAGATAAAAGAATTATCAATGTTGCTTCTGTCGGACATAAATCAGTGAAGCAGGTCAATTTTGATGATCTTCAAAATGAAAAAAATTACAAACAATTAAGAGTCTATTGTGAATCCAAGCTCTATAATATTTATTTTACTCAAGTGTTGTCAGAAAAACTCAAGAAAGAAGGCATTACAGTCAATTGTTTACATCCTGGAGTCGTCAGCACCAATTTCGGCAATACTGCCAACTGGTATTTTAGGAACATCATGATGCCCATTGGCCGCAAATTTATGATCTCACCCGAAAAAGGAGCTGAAACATCCATTTATTTGGCATCTTCTCCAAAAGTAAAAGAAATAACGGGCAAATATTTTGACAAAATGAAGGTCGTAGAGCCGACCCGTTTGGCAAGAAATGATGCAAATGCCAGAAAAATTTGGGATATTACCATGAAGTTGACCCAACTGAAGGAATATGGAAAGATAATTGAAGATTATTCGGAAATATGAAAAAGATTTTAAGTCTAGCTTTAGTATTTATGATGTCTCTCTTGGGGTGCAAGGGGCAGACACCTTCTGAACGTCCACAATGCCAAGATGATGCTTTTGATAATGCCGTTGAAAAATGGTTGAGTTTTTCTGTACCTGTAAAAGGAGTAGAAGAACTATCCCAGGAAAACTTGACGAATTATCTCATCTTGGATGCTAGAGAAAAAGAAGAATACAAAACCAGCCATATTGAAGGGGCCCAACATATCGGTTATAACCAATTCAATATCGAAAATTTAAATCATGTGGATAAAGAACAACCCATTGTTGTCTACTGTTCTATAGGATATAGGAGCGAAAAGATTGGAGAGAAACTCCAAAAAGCAGGTTTTAAGAATGTATTCAATTTGTATGGAAGTATTTTTGAATGGGCGAACCAAGGACAGCCGCTTGTGGATTCGAATGGGCAACCTACAAAAAACATCCATACCTATAATAAAAAATGGAGTAAATGGATGTTGAACGAGACCTACAAAAAAGTGTGGTAAAACAAGATTTCCCTGTTCTTTTGTTCGATGGGGTCTGCAATTTTTGTGATAATACTGTTCAATTCGTACTAAAAAGAGATACGACGAAAAGTATCCGCTTCGCTTCGCTTCAATCTGAATTTGGGCAATCGGTTCTCAATGAACTACAATTACCAATCGAAGATTTAAAATCCTTGATATTCCTTGAAAAAGGAAAAGCCTATACTCGTTCCACAGGAGCATTGAAATTGGCTCCTTATTTGGGCATACTCAAAATAGCTTATATTTTTATCATCATTCCCCAGCCCATCAGGGATTGGGCATACAATATCATCGCTAAAAACAGATATAGATGGTTTGGCGAAAAAGACGAATGTATGATTCCTTCTCCAGAAGTCAGACAACGTTTTTTGGATTGGTGAAGATCTTTTAACTGAATTCTACTTGCCTTTGTCTGAATAAATAGAACCTTTGCCAAAAATTCTATTTATTTCAAAAAAATTATCTCATGACAACGAAAGACACCAACAAAGATATTATACGATATTTTAAATCCTGTTATCAGGCAGATGCTCGGGATTTACAATTGATGAATTTTTTCAGTAGCAAGATCGAAGAAGAACAGTTGTTAGAAAATTCAGATTTGATTTCGGGAAAAAATTTATTGTATCCTATTGATACGGATTGGGGGCAACGCTTGGAAAATAATTTATCCATTTACGGAAAAGAAAAAGGCTTGTATGCTTTTAGTCTTTTTTTGCTGGGCAAATCCAATGTATTAGGAAAAAATAGAAACGTGATGGCCCCCTTGGTCATCCATCCACTAGAATTGCAATGTATAGATGAGGTATATTATTTATTGGTAAAAGAGGGACATCATATATTCAATCCGTTCTTTTTTCAATTGGCAAACACCGAGGGGATTTCTGCAGAGGCTAAAGAAGAATTCCACAAGAAATTAGATCATAATTTTATTCATTTTGATGACTGTGTTTTTATTTCTGATATCGTCAAAAAATATTTTAATAATATTGATGTTTCCCGTCTATTAGAATACCCGGATATTTTAGGTCATGACGAATTACAGAAAATAAAGAAAAAACATAGAGGTAAAAAATTTTTGCTATTGCCTTCATCGGGAGTAGGCATCATGAAAAAATCTTTCGGAAACCGAGGCATCCACGAAGAATTAAAAGAAATGGAAGAACACGGTTGGCTCTCGTCTCCCTTGCAATCCATTTTTAATGAAAAAAATAAAAAAGAGAAATCAAAGAAAAATAAAAAACGTAGACTTGTTTATACCCCTGTACTTTTAAGTCATGCCCAAGCAGAAATTTGCAGAAATGCCAATAAGGAAAAAATTTCTGTTGTAGTAGGTCCTCCGGGTACTGGGAAATCATTTACCATTGCCGCCATCGCCAGCGATGCCATCGCAAAAGGAAAAACTGTTTTAATTACGTCTAAAAACAATCAAGCCGTAGATGTGATAGGGGATAAATTAGAGCGGGATATGGGTCTTGAAAAATTAGCTGTTCGTGCAGGAAGAAAAAATTATCTAAAAAAACTAAAAGAAGAAATTCAGCACACGTTATATAAAACGGATTATTTAAAATTCGCCCACACCGCTCCTCTTAAAAAGAAAATAAAAAAAACAAATCATAAAATAGAAAAACTTGAACTAGAAATAGATTATCGAGAAAAAGGGGAAATGGATATAGGAGATTTTTTAATGGATAATGAAAAATGGTTTTTTAATTGGCGGAAAAAATATTTGGAACTCAAAGGAAAATATAAAAAATCAATGGCAGATTTATTCAATGAATATTATCATGCCCTTTTATTGAGGAACATTCAAATCGATGCTTATTTAAAACAACAATTAATTAATTCCAAAAAAGAAATAGAAGAAAATTATAGGGGAGAATTGCTTTTGTTTGATAAAGCCATTAAAGCAAGGAATGGAGCTAAAAGAGAAGAGATATTTGACGAAATTAATCTTTCAAAAATATTAAAAGCATTTCCTGTTTGGTTGGTGAATTTCCAAGACATCCACAAAGTGTTGCCCTTGCGAAAAGAAATATTTGATTTAGTTATTATTGACGAAGCTTCGCAATGTGATATGGCGAGTGCCTTGCCTATTTTGCAGCGAGGTAAAAATGCTGTCATAGTTGGAGACCCAAAACAATTAAGACATATTTCTTTTCTTTCCAGTTATGAACAAAACGATTTTAAAAAGAAAAACAATCTCCACTCATTTTCTGATGATGTATTGGATTATAGAAATAAATCGGTTCTTGACATTGTTTTAGAAACGATTGACGACATCGATCAGGTACAGGCATTGAATGAACATTACCGAAGCCAACCTGATATTATTGCTTTCAGCAATAAATATTTTTACGATGAAAGATTAAAAATAATGACCTCTTGTCCTTCGAAGGAAAAAACTAAAAACACTTTTATTCATCAAACAAATGGAGAAAGATTAAAAAATGGATCCAATAAAAAAGAGGCACAATTAATTATCGAAAAAATTAAAAAAATTATTCTGTCAGAAAAATATATAGATCAAAAAATTCGGAAAACCATTGGTGTTTTGTCTCCCTTTAGAGGACAGGTCGATTTATTACAAAAAGAAATGATGCAAGAAATTTCTTTGCACAATTTAAATGAACATAAAATATTAATCGGAACACCCCATGCTTTCCAAGGAGAAGAAAAAGACATCATGTTATTATCGTTTACGATTGATTCAAAAACTCCAGGAGGCGTATTGAATTATATTGAAAAATCGGATGTATTCAACGTAAGTATTACAAGGGCAAAAAACGAACAGCATGTTTTTATTTCTTGTTCAAAACAAGAAATAAAAAAAATCGGATTATTATATAATTATTTAGACCAGATAGGTAAAACTCAAAAGGCAAAATTTCAAAAGAACAAACCCATCTTCCGGGATCAATTCATGTCTGAGGTGGTCAAAACATTAAAAGCGATGGGCGTTGAAGAAATTCATACGCATTATGAAATAGCAGGTTTGGATTTGGATATTGTTTTTGTTCATAAAGGAAAAACAAAAGTAATTGATTTAGTCGGTTTTCCCGGAGCATATCAAGGAGTATTCCATTTGGAATATTATCGATTGTTAAGTCGGATGGGCATAAATATTTTTCCTATTTCTTATAGTAAGTGGGTATTCGAAAAAGGAGAGAGAATCAATGATTTAAAACATTTTTTGAAAAGATGATTGCTACAATAATGGAATGGTAAGCAATAAAAAAGCATGGGGCATCCCGGATTTTTGCTCAAATCAAAAATCCGGGATTTTTTATATCACTTTTCTTTCTTTTAATTCAAAAAACTGATATAAACAATTAATTATCTATCATTTGAATTGGATATTCTTCATTTTTTGCTCGCACAAAAAAGAAGCAAAAAAGTGCGCTTTTTCTAAGCCCTTTAAATCAATATTATATATAAAAATCCCGAATTCTCATTTATTTGAAAATTCGGGATGAACTGTGTTTTATAGATCCTAAAAAAACGAAACGAATTTAATTCGATATGGTTTTTATCTTGTACTTAGAGTTCTGAAAAGACTTATTCGGCAACGATAAACCTAACACTTTCCGTTTCACCGTTTTCTTGTCCGACTCTCAGGTAATACATTCCTTTTGTCAAGTTATCATCGACAATAAGAAATCTGTTCATACCGGAATTAACCGTCTCCGTTCCTTGAGAAATTTCCATTCCATTGGCATTGTATATTTCCCATTTTATCTCACCATTTCGGATAGCATGATAAGCCATATTAAGTCTTCCTGTTCTAGCCGGAACAGGGAAAACATTAACCAAGTTCTGAGTTTTGAAAAGAACCGATACCGGACCGAATTTTTCAGATGCACCATCAAAATCGAATTGAGTCAACCTATAATAGTTGATACCTAAAGATGGTTCTAAATGGGTATATTGATAGTTGGTTCTCGAAATAGAATTTCCGGCACTTTTCACTTTTCCTAGCGGACGAAAATCATATCCATCAACAGAATGTTCTACTAAGAAATAATCATTATTGATTTCAGATAAAGTAGTCCAATGTAATATAGAAGAAGAACCTTTTCTTTCCGCAACAAAGCGGGTCAATTCAATAGGAAGATTTCCTCCGGCACTTTTTCCACCACCCCCTCCGCCAGAAAAGGAACTTACTTCAAAATGGCTATAATTTACTGATGCACTATAATCACCATCTGTCCAAGTGTTTTCTGTTGGACTAGCTCCATGATCTAAAAGAATGGCTTCGGCCGGAGCAATATTAGCTATATCCCAGGGGCTATCGGCAGAGGTGACCTTATAAAATTTAAGTTGTGTTGGGTCGGTCAGGGCAACGCCGCTAATGGGGGCAGCCAATAGGGTTGTATTCAAATCATCATACTCTGTAGTCGGATAATAGAACTTCACCCCAACATTAGAACTTAAAGCACCACCATAGTTTACATCAAAAGTTCTTCCAAATAAGACACCGTAGCTCCCAGGGTCGCCGGTAATGAATCCTGTTCCATCCAGATATGTATTTGTAGTGGTAGCATCAAGGCGAACCGTTACATCACCAGGCGTAATGGACAGGCCAGACGTTCCATGATATAAAGAAAGCAGAAGGACATCATCCGTACCTCCATCAACACCATCCATATTATCCCAATAGTGTGTCCAGCCTTCAGCGTCGGTGCAATCATAATCTGCCGTTCGAGTTACGATAGATCCAGTATTGGTAGCAATTTGTGGTTGGATGTTTAATGTATAGTCCTCTGTTTCTCCCCAGCTATAAGTGCCGCAGGGATCGGTGGGTTGAGCACCGCTAGCGAGCATGACCCTCATGGTGGTGGCTCCGAATGCAGTGCATTGAGGAACCGTCAAGGTGCCATTGTAACAAGCACTGGCTGTAACAGAGGCATCAATGATGGTTTCACCGACATCATCAAAATCACCATCATGATTAAAATCTACCCACACTTCTGCATAACGAGTATTGGAACCATTCCTACAAATAGAGAAGGAATAACTAGAACCTGTGGTGACAGTTGCCGAATGAGTCAAGGTATAATCGGAATAAGAAGCCCCAGAACATCCTGTCGCTGCATTGTCAATCTCATCAGGACCACCATCTCCATCCATACTAAAGCTTTCCATGGTGCTATTTTCACAAGGGAAATTGTAAGTAGGAGTGCAATAGGCCAATGTGGTAGTGATTTCAAACACATTCGAATATGAATTACAACTTCCGTTTACGGCTTTTACCCGATACCAATAGGTCGTATTGCTTGTGATATCCATATCTGAAAAAGAAGTTGCATTATCTCCTGTACCACCAAAAGGGATAGCAGAAAAACCAGAAGAGGAAGAAGTAGTGGAACGTTCTATTAAATAACCCAATTCATTAGAAGCATTGTCTGTCCAAGTAAGATCGATGGAAACACCGCCGTTTTGAACACCCGTCAAACCCGAAGGAGCCGTTACCGAAGCAGGGGTGCAACCATCCAAATCATAAACAGTATGTGCTAGACGTGTGGTGAGTGCCAAAGCCATGTGGGCATATTGTTCGGTAGTAAAAACGCCTCCACATGCATCGGGATAATAAGACATGATGTTCGTTATCGCTGTTGTAGGAGTATAAGTAACGCCTAAGTTGTCTTGGGCAGTGCCGGTATAAGAACATGAGCCGGAATCAAAATCGGCTGAAAGATATTTGGGATCGGCATCTGTATCGCAAAAAGTATCTCCATTGGTGGCACAATTGGCATCGGGTCCTGTTCTGACTACCCTTTCCGCATCTGGATCGGTATTTCCATCCTCGGTTCCATCGTGGGTGTGCGATAAGTCAAACATGTGTCCGAATTCATGGGCGAATGTACCGTTTACAGCATTGGCGATTCTATTGGATTTGATGACCATTCTCGTAGAAGTCATAGAATTATTGGGGTAATAGGCATACCCAGAAATAGAATTGCCACTGGTATTAATCATGGTATTAACCACATAGACGTTCAAGGCATCTGTAGATTCGGTAAACAAGGCAACTAAATCTGTTTCTACATCGGCAACACCGTCAGAATCGCTAGAATGTCTATTATAGTCGTAAAGGTCTGTATCGTTTGCCGAATCAATACTACAAATAAAAAATTCGATGCCGGCGGGGAGGTATTTGTAATTGACGTTGGCAATACCTTGGGCAAGAGTGGCATTGTCCACGCCTCCGGAGCCATCATCCATATTTACAACATGGATGGCTAAACCGACGCAAGTGGTTCCTGTATTTTTAAATGAAGCCTGGTTCTTTACATAATTCAAAGAAAAAGCTTTTTCTTCTTTTGTTTTTGATAGGGTACCACAAGCTTTTGAATGAATGTGTTCTTCTTTGTTTTGTGCAGTAATATTTCCCAAAGAGAAAACCAAGAAAAAAAGGAGTAAGGCTAATATTCTATTCATCGGTTCGGTATTTTATAGATTTATTTTAGTATTTGATGTTTAATAATAATGTAAAAGCATAGTTGCCCCAGAATGAGTGCAACAACATAGTTTAGTTTTCAAAATAGTAGTAATAGTGAAGCTGATGGTTATTAAGGAGGAGGGAAATTGAGTTTCATTTGGTATGGGTTAGGGATAAAATATTCTATGAAGTTAGTAAATATTGATGTTATAATTCAGTGTTAGGGTGTTAATAGTTTTTCTACGATATTTTCTGCAAGTTGGAATGTTGTTCCAGATGAAATTTTAATTTTTATGACTGGAGCATTCCATTCATCCGCTTTTGCTGCCCAAACATGATAGTAGCCCATGCTGTCCTTTTCACAATAAGCCCCCAAAGGCATTTGGCAACCACCATCCAAAAGATTGAGGATTTTCCGTTCCACATTCGTGCAAGAAGCCACTTCTGTTTGGTGCAACTTTTTGAGGATTCTGCGAGTCGGTAAATCGTTTTTTTGAGTTTGGAAGGCAAGGACGCCTTGTGCTGGTGCTGGTACAAACTCCTTAGGGTTAAGCCGAATGATTTCAAAACCGGATAAATCCAATTCCAATCGTTCCAAACCGGCAGCGGCGAGTAAGATGGCATCAAACTGTCCGTCTTCTAATTTTTTTAACCGGGTAGGAACATTCCCTCGGATATCTTTGATTTGGACATCGGGACGAAAATCCAAAATTTGGGCTTTTCTTCTAGCAGAAGATGTCCCTACAATTCCTCCTTCCTTAATTTTTAAAACCAAAGACGAGGTTGCGTCTTTTCTGATGATAAGTGTGTCGGAAGGATTGGCACGATAAGAAACAGCGGTAATGCAAAGACCTTCTGGTGAATGGGTAGGAAGATCTTTCATGGAATGGACCGCCAAGTGGACATCCCCCCGTAACAAAGCGTCTTCTATTTCTTTGGTGAAGAATCCTTTGCCTTCCATCTTACTAAAACCGATGTGCTGGATTTGATCCCCTCGGGTCTTGATGATTTTCAATTCAGAATCTACACCAATTTCGGATAATTGTTGTTGTGTGAAATGAGCCTGCCACAAAGCAAGTTTGCTCCCTCTCGTACCAATAATCAATTTTTGATTTTCCATAAGGCAAAAATAAAAAGGTCGCCTAATAAGACGACCTTTTTATCAATACTTTAAAAATATATTTACGATGGGTTATCACTCTCCCCTTCAACAATGCCTAATTTCTTAGCTCTTTCTTCCCATTTTTTTCGGGCAAGAGCTTGCATATCTTCCGTATTATCCGATTCATCCATAATTTCAAGCCCCAATAATGTTTCGAGCACATCTTCCATTGTAACTACCCCCTGCATGCCTCCGTAAGAATCAATAACAAGAGCCAGGTGCATGCGTTCTTCTAGAAAATGATTGAATAGCTTTGATATTGACATTTCTTCCTTCACCATTTTAATGGCTTTGGTGATACTACCTACAGTAGAGCTATGTTTATCCTGTGCCAAGCCTAAGAGTAACTCATCCTTAAGGAAAAAACCGGTTACATTATCTTGGACTCCTTCATAAACCGGTATTCTCGAAAATCTCAGCTTTGGAAATTTATTATAATATTCTTCTAAAGTCATAGATTCGGGTACCGAAACGACGACAGTTCTAGGAGTCATGATATCTCTTGCAGTTATGCTGTCCATCAATAAAAGATTATTGATAATTCTCGATTCTCCTTTTTTCAAAGCTCCTTCTTTGCTTCCCATTTCTGCCATGATGGCAAAATCTTGTCGACTCAAAACAGAACCATGAGAGCTTTTTCCAACAAGCTTGGTCGTCCATTGTAGCAACCAAAGAATGCCGGTGTATTTAAGCGGCGCGATTAAGAGGGTTAATGCCCTGGCAGTAAAACCGGCCAATTTTTTCCAATAAGTTGCCCCAATGGTTTTAGGTATGATTTCGGAGGCGACTAGAATAAGGGCGGTCATGATAGAAGAAACCACACCTACCATTAATTCTTCTGTCATTTCGATGCCAAAGACAGATGAAGTTTTAGAACCATATAATTCTGCATAAGCAGCTTTGGCCTGTACTCCAACAAGTATTGCTCCAACAGTGTGGGCAATAGTATTAAGTGTAAGAATGGCGATAAGAGGCTTATCAACATCTTTCTTGAATTCTTCCAGAGTTGTTGCGTAGGCTTTGCCTTCTTTTTTCTTTACATTGATGAATGTTGGACTGATACTCAACAAAACAGCTTCTAAAATTGAGCAGAGAAAGGAAAAGAAAATGGATACGAATCCATAAACGACTAATAAAACCATGTCTTGTATAAATGATTAATAAATATTAAGGGTGCAAAGATAGGGTTTGTCAGTTAAAGATGTTGATTCTTTTTTAGGATTGATTTATTCCATTTTAATGATAACGGAATCGTCGATTTTAAGACCGTATTTTTCTGCTGCCCGATCCATGTTCAAAGCAATTTCCAAATGGTCGGAAGAATTGAACAGACAAAGCAACTCGCCGATGGGAACATCAGAGTATTGATTGCAGAGTTGGGTAATGGGATCCGTTCGTTTGAAATAAACGGCGAATTTCCTTCCTGCACAATATTGGTTGAAGAGTTTTCTATCAATATTAAGAATAACATTACCATAATTGTCTACATGGATGACACTTCCTCGGAGTTGGCCATTGGTCATGACAGGTTGCAAACTGATTCTCCTTTCCATCGTATCAACAGGCAAACCGATTTCATGGAACAATTTTCCCGAAGCAATATGGGCAACAGCAAGGGCATAAATGTTTTTCATATTAAAAACACCACCCTCTTCTTTGGATAAATAATAAAGAGGTTGGATGTCTTCTTCGAAGGCTAAAGAAAAAATACCATTGTCGGGTCCTAGGAAATAATGCCCATTTTTTTCAAAAGCAAGGAAGTCTGATTTCTTATCATGATAAGTTTTGACATTCATGATATGGATCGTTCCTTCAGGAAATTCGGCATACGTGTTTTTTAAAACATAAGCAGCGTGAACTATATCAAAATTTTTGATGTTATGGGTGATATCAACAATATTCAAATCCCTAAATTCTGAAAGCAATGCTCCCTTTATAAGACCGGCATAATGGTCGTCTTGTCCAAAGTCTGTGATGAGTGTTACTATTTGCATCGAATCTATTTAGTCGAAAGCTAGACTTGTAATGAAATAAATCGTAAATTTGATATGAAATACTTGTTCACTCTTTTTATGAGTTTCTATGTATAACTTAATGCCTCACAAAAATATTAAATTTTAATTTGCGGATGGTATATGTCTTACAACAAAGACGCTCCACTGGCATTTTCCTTGTGTCATTTCACCATTTGTATAGAGGTTGTTTATTATTTCAATTATTAAAAATAAGATATTGAGCGAAATCGTATTGAACGTGGAAGACGTTGAATTGGTGGATCTTTTTGGCCAAAACAACGTGAAATTAAAATTGCTTCAAAAAGCTTTTCCCGAAGTTAAGATTATAGCAAGAGGGCGTCAAGTCAAATTGTTAGGAGAAAAAAAATATACCCAACGTCTTAAGGATAAGATCGAATTGATGATCAAAACCTTAAAAGAGTTTGGCGATCTATCTGTCGAAACGGTGAAGGATATGCTCAATGGGGCCAACCCTTTCGAAACTCGTTTAAGCAAACGGGCATCAGAGAATACCATTGTATATGGAACTGGGGGAAAACAAATCAAAGCAAGGACCCGCAACCAAAAATTATTGGTCGAGTCGGCTGAAGAAAATGATATTGTATTTGCCATTGGTCCGGCAGGTACGGGTAAAACTTATACGGCTGTCGCTCTGGCTGTGCGGGCATTGAAGAATAAAGTGGTTAAAAAAATCATTATGACCCGTCCGGCAGTAGAGGCGGGAGAAAATCTGGGTTTCCTTCCGGGTGATTTAAAGGATAAGGTCGATCCATACTTGAGGCCTTTGTATGATGCATTGGATGATATGATTCCCCATGACAAATTAGAACATTTAATTACAACAAGGGTTATTGAAGTCGCTCCATTAGCATTTATGAGAGGAAGAACTTTGGACAATGCATTCGTAATCATGGATGAGGCACAGAATTGTACCTCAACCCAACTCAAAATGTTCCTGACTCGTTTGGGACCATCAGCGAAATGTATTGTAACTGGTGATTTGTCCCAGATAGATTTGCCCCGCCACGTTACATCCGGGTTAAAACGTTCCTTGGATATTCTAGGAGGATTGAGCGGGATTGGTGTCGTTAGATTAAAACCTGAGGATGTGGTTCGTCATAGATTGGTGAAAGAGATCATTATTGCTTATAACGAATCGGATAAAAAGAGAAAGGAAGAGAAGGAAGCCCACCAAATTGGAGAGAATAAAAAGCCGTCCTCAAATATTGATCCTGAAGAGGGAGAAAAACCCATGAGGAAATAAAACGGTTTTGAAGGCAAAGGCTAGAAATGGCTAAAATTGAAAAAGGGCATCTATTTAGATGCCCTTTTTACATAAAAAATCCTCTCTTCTCAATAAGAAAGGATAAGTAGCATTTTGTGTGTAAGAGACCCTATGTATATTCTTATTAGATTTAGGCAAATCAAAATGATTTACTCTTGCCTTGTCACAAATATACAATAAGGCTTAATAAAAAGCAAGGCTTACTCTATTCAAATTTTTTATCCCTGCGTTTAAGTATGTTGAATTTTACCCTATATTGTTGGTTATCAATAATATATGTTGATTTTATTTTTATTTTTTTTATTGAGCAATAAAGGTGTAGGATTGTTTTTCGAGATAATTGCCGTCACAGATCACAAAAAATATTTTTTTATTGATTTTGCCGATACAAATTTGATTTAAAATAATGAGGAAGTGTAATGATTTGAAAATTTTTATTTCATATATAATTTATTGGTTTTTAAGGTCTAAATTTAAATTTAGAAGAAAAATAAATATAAAGAAGCTTGAGGTTTTTGTCACAAATTTACCCCTTGCAAAAATGAAGGAATGCTGGAGGTATGTTCAAAGGAACAAATTCTGTTTCCACTTTGCCAAAGACTTCTTCATAAATATTTTTAGCCAAGGTTGAATAGTGTAACTGAGAATAAGATCCTCCAGGACGAATATATTGTTTTACTTTTTTTAGGATTCGTTTCGACAGGTCTTTAGGTAGAGCAACAAAAGGAATGGCCGAAACAACATCATGTATCTGCGAAAACCCATATTGCTCCAAGTATTTACCAAGGTTTTCCGCAGTATCATTAATAACGATTAATCGATCATCATCAATTTCATGCAATTTTTCACAAAAAGAATCAAGAATTTCAAAAGCCATCAATTTGGTATTAGGGCCCATAGCTTCAAGGATGTGTTCTGTAATAACGCCATCACCTGCACCTAATTCAATAATTAAATCTGCATGTTCGAAATCAACATATTGGATCATCTTTTTACAAACGAATTTCGAACTACGAGTAATTGTAGCCGAAGTTTTCATGTTTTTTATACTTTCCTTGAAAAAAAAATAACCCTTCATTCTTGAATATTATTCTATTAATAATCTAAGTTGCGAGCGAATCCGCAATATCCATCGTTAGATGGCAAAAAATCCATAAACGTCTGTAAAATTTTATGACCTCTATGGTCTCAAGTTGCAAGGCAACTTGAATAAATAATTGCCTAGACTTAAAATATCATGCAAACATAGCAAAAAGATTTTGCGTAACTTTGCAATTGCTCATTTTCAAACCAAAATGCTGGATTCTTTATGGCCAGACAAGTATTAGAACCGGAACAAAAAGCATTAGAGATAAATCTTGACCCATCCATATATGGAGCATTCGCCGAAATCGGTGCAGGTCAGGAAGTAGCCCGTTTTTTCTTTAAAGTAGGAGCGGCGGCAGGAACAATTGCCAAAACAATGTCTGCTTATGATAAAGTCGTGTCGGATAGCATTTATGGCCCTGAAAATTCAGGAAGGTATGTCTGCGAATCCCGGCTCTATAAAATGTTGGATCACGAATATGATCTCATCATTAACCGATTGAAGGAAGAAAGGCCCGACACAAAATTATTTGCTTTTGCAGATACCGTTTCTGCCATCAATTATACCAGAACCATCAAGGGGAGTGGTTGGATGGGGATTCGTTTCCAATTGCAACCCAATTCAGAACCCAACGATGTTGTTCTGCATGTAAAAATGAGGGATAAGAATAATACCTTGCAACAACAGGCGGTAGGTATTTTGGGTGTGAATTTGCTCTATGCTTGCTATCATTACCATGATGATCCCGAATCATTCATCATATCCCTCATGGATCAGTTGGATGAAAGGGTGAAAGTTGACATGATTCGGATGGATGGTCCGGATTTCAAAAATATCGACCATCGCCTTCTGAGTTTATACTTGGTAAAGAATAATATTTGTGATGTGGCGATGTTCAATTCTGATAAGAGGAACATCCATGCTTCGGAATTTTTGTATAAAGCACAAGTAGTAACAGTAAGGGGGAGTTTCCGCCCGGTGACCCATGTCAATTTGAACATGCTGGAACGGAGCTTGGAACAGTTCAAGGAAGAACCAGATGTGATTCCCAAAAAAGCCTGTCTTCTTACAGAAATTACAATAGACAATTTATTGTCGGATGGGAAAATCGATGAAAAAGATTTTCTAGATAGAACAGAACTTCTATGCCATTTAGGACAAACAGTCATGATAACCAATTGTATCGAACGATATAAATTAACCCATTATTTATCGGATTATCGGGTAACCAAAATTGGCATTGTAATAGGAGCCCGGGAAATGCTAAACCTTATTAATGAAAAATATTACCAAAATGTGGATGGCCGTTTGCTGGCTGCATTTGGAGCGTTGTTTTCCCAAGATGTTACACTCTATGTTTATCCGGCTCTACAAGAAGGAAGTTCGGAAATGATGACTTCAGAAAATTTACCTATTCCAGATGGAATTAAATTTTTATATAAACATTTGGTAGAAAGAGGACAGATTGTTGACATAAAAGAAATAAATCCGGATATCTTGCACATTTTTTCGAAGGAAGTACTTCACATGCTCCAAACAGGAGAAAAAGGATGGGAGAAAATGGT
>JAHDDR010000227.1 GCA_020629255.1 Saprospiraceae bacterium
GATTTGGTTTTGCACTAGTCATACTAGTTTTGCTAACCTCTAGTTGTGGTAAAAAGGAAAATTCATCAACCACTGGTTGGAAGTACAATGACTCTGAATGGGGTGGTTTCGAAAAACGAGACTACGAAGGTCAGGTCACTGGACCCAATTTAGTTTTGGTAGAAGGTGGTACGTTCATGATGGGTGTCACGGAACAAGATGTTACATTCGAATGGGATAATGTACCCCGTAGAGTAACGGTATCATCATTTTATATGGATGAATCCGAAGTTGCCAATATTGATTACAAAGAATATTTATACTGGCTTAGCAGGGTTTTTGGAGAATCCTATCCAGAAGTTAGAATCAAAGCTCTTCCAGATACACTCGTATGGCGTGAAGAGTTAGCTTTCAACGAACCTTTCGTAGAAACGTATTTCAGACACCCGGCTTATGATATGTATCCGGTAGTAGGTGTTTCTTGGTTACAAGCCAACGAATATGCCAAATGGCGTACAGACAGGGTAAATGAGATGATTCTAATTGAGAGAGGAATCTTAAATCCAAATTCGGATCAAAAAGATGAAGATAACTTCAATACAGAATCATATTTGGCAGGTCAATATGAAGGAAGTGTAAGGAAAAATCTTCCTGATTTGAGAACTGGAGGTGAGCGTAGAGTTCAATTCGAAGATGGTATTATGTTACCTTCTTACCGTTTGCCGACAGAAGCCGAATGGGAATATGCTGCCCTTTCTCTTCAAGGAAACCAAACCTCTCCTAAAGATGAAAGAATCTCTGACAAACGTTTGTATCCTTGGAATGGAAACACCGTGAGAGAACAAATGAGAAATAAATACCAAGGTCAAATCTTGGCCAATTTCAAGAGGGGACGAGGTGATTACATGGGTATGGCTGGTAAGTTGAATGATAACGGTCATATTACTACTCCTGTACGTGCGTTCATGCCTAACGATTTTGGGTTGTACTGTATGGCAGGTAATGTGAGTGAGTGGACCATGGATCTTTATCGTCCAATGACTAGTGTTTCTCTTCGTGATGTAGAAAGTCATGACTTGAACTCTTATAGAGGTGGTATCTTCAAAACCAAAGAATTGGATGAGAATGGTGCACCTGTAGAAAAAGATAGTCTAGGTCGTCTTCGCTACCGTTATGTAGAAGATGATGAAGTAGCAGAAAGAGAAAACTATAAACGAGGTAAAGTTTATGATTATTTAGATGGAGATGAGGCTTCTGAAGTAACTTACGATTACGGCAAATCTACCTTGATTAACGACAAGGCTCGTGTAATTAAAGGGGGGTCTTGGGCGGATCGTGCCTATTGGTTGGTTCCTGGAGCAAGAAGGTTCAAACAAGAAGACAAAGCGGATAGAACCATTGGTTTCCGTTGTGCAATGACGAGAACAGGTAGTCCAAGTGGTAATCAAATGAAAGGTGGAAACTCTTTCGGAAAGAAAAGCATCAAGAAAACGAGACGTAAGTATAAATAAAATTATAAGAATAATTCGTTTTGGAAGCCTTCATGTGTTGAAACATGAAGGCTTCTTTTTTATGTTTGTATTTATATACTGATTTTAATAGGGATGATAAACGAATTATATCAAAAATACTTAGCCTCTGCGGGAGTAAATACAGATACTCGAAAACTGGCCAAAGGAGAAATCTTCTTTGCCCTGAAAGGAGGAAATTTCAACGGGAATGAATATGCAGACCAAGCACTCGAGTCCGGAGCCATTTACGCTGTCGTTGATGAATGGAACACAGACAAAGAAAATGACTCTCGATACATAAGGGTCGATGATGTTTTGCAAACGCTACAAGAATTGGCAAGGCATCATAGAAGACAATTCAAAATTCCCATTTTAGCCATCACAGGTTCGAACGGAAAAACAACCACCAAAGAACTTATCGCAGAAGTATTGTCCACTACCTATAATGTTTGGTACACACTAGGAAATTTAAATAACCACATAGGTGTGCCACTTACCCTTTTGTCAATGAAAAGGGAAATTGATATCGCCGTGATAGAAATGGGAGCCAACCATCCCAACGAAATTGATTTCTTGTGTCGGATAGCAGAACCGACCCATGGTCTTGTAACAAATGTGGGGCGGGCACATTTGGAAGGTTTTGGTGGTTTCGCCGGGGTCATTAAGACAAAAGGCGAATTATACGAATACTTATCCGAAGAAAATAAAGTAGCATTTGTAAATGCAAGAGAAAACCATTTGCTGAAAATGAGTCAGAATTGCCAGCATAGAATTCCCTATGGAGGTTCTAATCGAGTAGAAAACAAAGGAGCGAATCCTTTTGTAGAGGTAGAATGGTCATCCAGAGAAGACGTATGGGAAGTTCAAACACAACTAATCGGAGTATATAATTTTAATAATATTCTTACGGCCATTACCATTGGGCAATATTTTAAAGTTAATGATGATAAAATTAAACGTGCATTAGAGCAATATCAACCTAAGAACAATCGCTCTCAATTAGAAATAAGGGGCAGTAACCAGCTTATTATGGATGCATACAATGCCAATCCAACGAGTATGGAAGCTGCCTTGAGGAATTTTAGTAATATGGAAGGAGACGGGAAGAAAAAAATAGTGGTGCTGGGTGATATGCTTGAACTCGGAAAAGAAAGTTTTGAAGAACATCAGAGAATTTACGAATTGGCTTTGTCCTTCGGATTTTCAAAAGTTATTACAGTAGGAAAAGAATTTGCCCAAGTAACAAACAAAGAGCATTACACAAATATAGAATCATTACTAAAATATTGGGATTGGACAAAAATCACCGATTCCCTTCTACTCATAAAAGGCTCTAGAGGGATCCGCCTTGAAAAATTACTTTCGGAATAAAGCTCATCTTACGAAAAACGTTCCAAAGCTAAAAGTAAACGATTGGGCATTTCTCCATTACAAGCCAGCTGATAATCCTGATAAGAACAGGGAACGAGTCGGTGTCTCTGCATATTTTCTTTTTCCTTAACAGGAATTTGAACCCACCATCTACCACTATGGTTGCTCTTCCAGAATGTGATGGGATAATCATGTTGTTTGGAATCCACAATATATTCTGTCATATCCGTATCGGATATAGGATAATCTTTTTTACGATGATGGAATCCTGAAATAAAATACCAAACAATTTGGGCGATGAGTTGGGCAGTTAAATTCGAGGAATCTCTTTTAGGGTGGAAACCCGTAATGCTGAACGAACCGAGTTTATTGCTCATCCCGGCATATCGAGCCAAACGACAGGCCTCCTCGGCGGCCAAGCCATTGGGCGATGGTGAATGGACCCCCATGCATTCACTACCTTTAATGGCATCCAAATGGAAGAACATCATGTCGGCATCCCGAATAATAGGTTCCGGGTCGCAATCCGGAGATTTCAAATCGCCTAAACGGAGTCCGTCATACTTTTGCTTTTCCAACCATTCTAATAAATCAGAATCAATCAAATGACTCTGATAACCTAAAAAACCCAAGTTGAAAATGTGTTGGGAGTGTTGCTGTAATAGTTCGGATATATATTTCTCTTTAGAAATACCATCACCATAAGGGATGGTTTCACTTACAATGGCAATATTACTGAACCGACGGATACCCTTATGAGCCAAAAATTGTGGTATAGGTTGGTGTGTTGTTCCTCCAATAATAATGGGTAGGATATTGCCATCAATTAATTCTGTCAGTATCTGAGTAATAAAATTATCATCCTTTTTCCTGACATTTCCCAAATCGACCAAATCCAACCCTTCAAAATGCCAAGAAAGGCGATACAGTTGCCGTCGGATAATATCTGTATGTTCGTTCAGACCCAAAAGGGCTACCGAAGTTTCAGTCAAATCGGGCATTTTGCTATCGAATAAGCGGATTTGTTCCAAAAAGGGCGTAGTTGGGGTGTCGGAAAGTAATGAATCGAGTTGGATAGGTTGAAGGAAATTTTCTAACATGGAAATGGCTCTAATCTATTTTGTTCTTCAAATGAACCTAAAGGTATGATACATAAATGATTTAGGGAAAGGAGCCGCCTGTTTGTTTTTAAAAGATTTAGGAAATAAATAATATGCATACTTGAAGCCATTTCTTACTTTTGCAGCAAATTCTGATATATGGAAAGCTTGCTTAAAAAATATAAAGAGAAAAAACCTGAAATCGTTTTTGAATGGAATGATGAAGAAACCGGAGCTTCCGGATGGGTAGTAATCAATTCATTGAGGAATGGAGCAGCAGGAGGAGGAACAAGAATGAGGTTGGGTTTGAACAAGGAAGAAGTGATTTCTTTGGCAAAAGTTATGGAAATAAAATTCTCCGTTTGTGGTCCGGAAATAGGAGGAGCCAAATCGGGAATCAATTTCGATCCCAATGATCCAAGAAGGGGAAAAGTTTTGGAAAAATGGTATTCTGCGGTTTATCCATTATTAAAGAATTATTATGGAACTGGCGGAGACTTGAATGTGGATGAGATTAAAGACGTAATACCCATTACAGAGGATTTGGGATTATGGCATCCCCAAGAAGGAATCGTAAACGGCCACCTCAAATTGAATGAAGGACAAAAAATCGGAGTGGTAGGACAACTTCGACAAGGATGCTCTAAAATTGTAGAGGACCCGGAGTATGTTCCCGATGGTTCTAGAGAATATGCAGTAGCAGACAAAATAACCGGTTATGGAGTAGCAGAATCGGTGATACATTATTATGATATTTTTCGGAACGAATCGGTAAAAGGTAAGAAAGTCATTGTACAAGGTTGGGGGAATGTAGCATCAGCAGCAGGAGTGTATTTGGCTTTGGCAGGAGCAAAAATTATTGGAATCTTGGATAAAGATGGAGGTGTGCTGAACGAATCTGGCTTTACTTTTGAAGAAGTAAAATCTATGTTCGTCAACAAAAAAGGAAATAAATTGAATTCCACAGGAATGTTACCTTTTTCCGAAGTAAATGAGAAAATATGGAAGATGGGGGCAGATATTTTCATACCCGGGGCAGCGTCTAAGTTAGTGACACGTTCTCAGGTAGATGATTTAGTTGATGGAGGCCTAGAGGTTTTATCCGCAGGAGCTAACGTTCCTTTTATTGATGATGAAGTCTTTTTTGGTCCCACAGCACATTATGCAGATACTAAATTCAGTATCATCCCTGATTTTATAGCCAATTGCGGTATGGCTCGTGTTTTTGCTTATTTTATGGAACCGGATGTTCCCATGACAGATAAAGCAATTTTCACAGATGTTTCAGAAACAATATATTCTGCATTAAAAGAGGTTCATCATGTGAACCCGAAATTAACAAATATTTCAACGAAAGCGTTGGAAATAGCTCTATCCAAATTACTTTGATTGAATCCAAATAAAGGATTTATTTTAGAAAGAGCTTAAAAAAATGTGACAAATATTTGTATCCCGAGAAAAAAGC
>JAHDDR010000228.1 GCA_020629255.1 Saprospiraceae bacterium
CTCAAAAATAACATCAAAGCATATTGGTGGAAATCCATGGTGCAAATGCACGAAAATATTGTCGGATTAGATGCTGCCATTTTTATGCATCCTACCACTTGGAAAGCATCCGGACACGTAGATGCCTTCAATGATCCCATGGTGGATAACAAAAATTCCAAGAAGAGATATAGAGCGGATAATCTTATCGAAGAATACATGGATAAGATAGAGGCGAAGATAGATAAGGAAATCAAGAAAGCTAAAAAACGCTTTGGCGATGCTTTTGATGAGGAACAATTCCGTGCTACGAACCCCAGGGTTTTAGCGAATGCAGAAAAAAAAGAAAAAATAGCCAAAAGATTAGCCATTGCCATGACCAATGGCGATATGGCAGACCTCAAAACACAAATCGAAGAATATGGCATTGCCTGTCCAGTTTCGGGTTCAAGGAATTGGACGGATGTCCGTCAATTCAATTTGATGTTTTCTACCCAATTGGGTGCCGTGGCGGGAGAAGAAGGTAAACTCTATCTCCGTCCGGAAACAGCACAAGGTATTTTCGTTAACTTCCTCAATGTACAAAAAACATCCCGTCAGAAATTACCCTTTGGAATTGCCCAAATCGGTAAAGCCTTCCGGAATGAAATCGTTGCCCGTCAATTCATTTTTAGGATGAGGGAGTTCGAGCAGATGGAAATGCAATTTTTCATCCAACCAGGCACGCAAATGAAATGGTACGAGTATTGGAAAGAAACCCGTTTGAAATGGCACAAAGCCATCGGTCATAAAGACGAGAACCTTCGTTACCACGATCATGATAATCTAGCACACTATGCAGATGCTGCCGTAGATATCGAATTCAATTTCCCCTTCGGTTTCAAAGAATTGGAAGGTATCCATTCCAGAACCGATTTCGATTTGGCAAGCCATGAAAAGCATTCGGGTAAAAAGCTCCAATATTTCGATCCAGAATCCGAGGAGAGTTACGTGCCTTATGTCCTAGAAACATCTATCGGTTGTGATAGGATGTTTTTGGCAACCATCAGCCATGCATATACCGAAGAAATGGTACCGGATTCGAAGGGCGGAGAAGCAGAAAGAGTCGTATTGAAAATTCATCCTTCACTAGCACCCATTAAATGTGCAGTGTTGCCTTTAGTGAAGAATAAACCAGAATTAACCGAAAAAGCTCGTTCTATTTTTAATAAAGTAAAAGCTCATTTCGATTGTCAATATGATGGAAAAGATGCCATTGGTCGTCGATATCGAAGACAAGATGCCATCGGCACCCCATATTGCATCACCATCGATTTCGATACCTTAGAAGATGATATGGTCACTATCCGTGAACGGGATTCTTTACAACAAGAGCGGATTTCGATAGATAAAATCATCGAAATTGTAAAAGAACGCACCGATATGACCCAATTATTCGTTTAAGGAGCAAAGGACTTTCCGAATGAAGTTAAGGGCAGAAAATATCAAGAAGATTTATGGGAAACGAACCGTGGTAAAGGGCGTTTCCCTAGAAGTGAACCAAGGAGAAATCGTAGGTTTGTTAGGTCCGAATGGGGCGGGCAAAACCACTTCATTCTATATGGTAGTCGGATTTGTCCGGCCCAACGATGGAAGGGTCTTTTTGGAGCAAGAAGATATTACGGGATTGCCCATGTACAAACGGGCAAGAATGGGCATCGGTTATTTGCCGCAAGAACCTTCAGTTTTTCGTAAACTAACCGTCGAGGACAATATCAAGGGTGTTTTGGAAATGACGAAATTATCCAAACAAGAACAAAAAGAAAAATTAGAGTCCTTGATTAAGGAGTTTCGCCTAGAGCACGTTCGGAAGGGAAAAGGGGATACCTTATCTGGTGGAGAACGCCGACGGACCGAAATTGCAAGAGCATTGGCAACCAGCCCCCGATTTATTTTACTAGACGAACCTTTCGCCGGGATCGATCCCATTGCGGTGGAAGATATCCAATACATCGTAACCCAACTCAAGGAAAAAAATATCGGCATCCTTATTACCGATCACAACGTACAACAAACACTCTCTATCACAGATAGAGCGTATGTGATGTTCGAAGGAAGCATCCTAATGTCAGGAACCGCCGAAGAATTAGCCGAAGACGAACACGTTCGGAAAGTATATCTAGGCAAGAATTTCGAACTCAAACGAAATGTCATCGACTTGGACGAAGAACGGTAAGCCTTCAGCGGCAAAATGAAGAACTCAAATTGAATATCTAATAGGTTGCTAACAGATTCCAAATACTTAAAACTTTTAGGGGAAGTTTCCGCCTTAATGTGGTGATTTTTGGTTCTTTTCATATAAGAAAAGAACAAGAAGCACTTCTTTTACTTATAGGTTAAACTCATAAAAAACAATCGAATGGATGAGCAAAAATTATTTATAATAAAAATCCCGAATTAAGGTATTTTCCTAAAATTCGGGATTTTTATTTCTGAACAAAGAAAAGCTTTAAATCACCCCTTCCTTCTTCGCCACTTCTTCCACTCCATGTAATTGAACCGGAGTCGCATTTTTCCTCATCTTCATATTCAAAAATTCTACCAATAAGGCAAAAGCGATGGCAAAATACAAATAGCCCTTAGGGATGGCTCCTTCAATGAGATGAGCCATGTGAGCTCCTTCCGCAATGAGAAGGAATCCGATAAGGATCAAGAAAGACATACCCAACATTTGAATAGTAGGATGTTTGTTCACAAAACGTCCGACAGGTACTGCAAATGCCATCATGATACCTACGGAAACAACTACAGCAATAATCATGACCACTAGGGCATATGAAAACGTTTCATTGAATTGGCCTTCTAAACCCGTTGTCATCCCAACAGCAGTCAAGATAGAGTCTATGGAGAAAACGATATTGATAATGGTTATCTGGAAGATAGCACTTCCCAAAGAAGCCTTTTTCTTCTGTGATTCATTTTCTGCATGGCTTTCTCCTTCTAGCTTATGGTGGATTTCGGTTACACTCTTATATAAGAGGAACAGACCACCCAAAATGAGAATGATAGATTGCCCGGAAAAACCAATAAAATGGTCGTTTAAGCTTTTAATGAAATCGGGTTTCCACCACGGCTCACTCATAGCAATTAGGATATTGATCCCAAATAATAGTAAAATACGCAAAAGCATAGCCAAGGCCAAACCAATATTTGTAGCTTTCTTTTGCTGATCTTCTGGTAATTTGGAAGAGACAATTGTAATAAAGATGATATTATCGACACCCAAAACAATTTCCAAAAATGTAAGGGTTAATAAACTCATCCAAATTTCAGGAGATGAAAGAAATTCTACCATGATTTATTTTTTTAGATATAAAACGAATGCAAAATTAGTATTTTTGATACGAATTTCAATCTTTTACAGTGAATATAGAAGAATTCAGAAACTATTGTTTATCCAAAAAAGGAGTGGAAGAAACCTTTCCTTTCGATGAAGTGACCTTGGTTTTTAAAGTAATGGGCAAGATGTTTGCCGCTACCGGATTGGATGCCGAAGAATTCAAGGTGAATTTAAAATGTGATCCTGAGAAAGCGATAGAACTCCGAGAGGAACACGAAGAAATACAACCCGGTTGGCACATGAACAAAAAACATTGGAACACGGTACTCTTCGAAGGAGGTTTGGAAACGAAATTATTGGTAGATTTGATTGATCATTCCTACAACTTGGTGGTGAAGAAGCTCAAAAAAGCCGATCGGGAGTTTCTAGAACAACTGTAATATTAAATATAAATCAAAAATAAAACATGGGACTACATAGAGAAGGAACCGTCTCCATCGCATTGACTTGCATTATTTTGAGCCTATTAATGCTCTTGATATTTTTCTTTCTACCGGATTGGGCATTCTATGTCTTTTCGGTCATCGCCTTGATTTTCTTGGGACTGATTGTCCAATTTTTTCGGAACCCGGTGCGGAACATCAAAAAAATAGACAACCAACTGATCTATGCTCCCGCCGATGGTAAAATCGTTGTAATTGAGGAAGCAGTAGAAAATGAATATTTCAAAGACAAAAGGCTTCAGGTCTCCATTTTCATGAGCCCCTTGAATGTCCATGTCAATCGGAATCCAATATCCGGAACGGTGAAATATTACAAATATCATCCGGGGAAATATTTGGTGGCTTGGCATCCCAAATCATCCACGGAAAATGAACGAACCACATCGGTTCTGGATAATGGCAAGCATGAAATCCTCTTGCGTCAGATTGCCGGAGCCTTGGCACGTCGTATTGTCAATTATCTCAAAGAAGGAGAACATGTGGTACAAGGCTCCGAAATGGGCTTCATTAAATTGGGTTCCAGAGTCGATATTTTCTTGCCTTTGGGTTCGGAAATCTTAGTAAGAATGAATCAGCCCGTACAAGGGAACCTTACTCAAATAGCCCGTTTGCCCCAGTAAAGGGTCTCTCTGCGGACAATTCAATTCATAACAGATTGTTAAAGTAGTGTACCTAATCATACAATACTTGTGTCAAAAGTATGAATTCCTTATTTTTGGGAGGTATTTTAGAATTCAATTAAAAAATTATATCATGAAAAAATTTCTTTTATTATTTGCAGTTGTTGCCATGGTTGGTGTTTCTGCATCCGCTCAGAAGTGTACAAAATCAAAAACAGCTTGTACTAAGTCTAAAACTACATGTACAAAAGCGAAGAAAGCTACATTGGTGAGCACAGATGCTGAGTTGCCGGCTTGTCCTACCAAAGCGGCTGCAGTTTTGGCTTCTCAAAACGAAAACATCGAAGCTAAGACTTGTGCTTCTTCTGGAATGGTTTCTTATTACAAAAAGAATGTATGTGAAACTTCTGGAAAAGTATCCATGGAAAAAGTGAAATATTGCAGTGAATCCAAAGCATTCGTAAATGTAGCTCCTCCGGCTAAAGCCGAGGCAGTTAAATTGACGACTTCAGGATCAGCAGCTAAAAAGTCTTGTGCGAAGAAATGTACAAAAAATAAAACAAGCTGTACAGCGAAAAAAGGAGAAGCAAAAACAGTAAGCCTTAATGCTTCTGAAACCGCTCCTAAGAAATCTTGTGCGAAGAAATGTACAAAAGATAAAACAAGTTGTACGGCTAAAAAAGCAGCAACATTAAATAATGCTACTGCTCCTACAGTAAAGCAAGTAAGCTTGGAAGAGAAATAAGAACTCTTTTTTTTGTTTAATTTAAAAAGCACCCACCGTTTAGCGGTGGGTGCTTTTTTGTTTTAATTTGTTTATATTGCTGATAGTTATGACGCAAAAGTGCGTTCTGCGAACGACTATTATGCTTTCGGGTGGGCAATGCCCGGGAGGAAGTACAATACATCGGATTATCGGTTCGGGTTCAACGGCAAGGAGAACGACGATGGCTTCGGTTCACAGCTGATACAGGACTATGGGTTCAGGTTG
>JAHDDR010000032.1:0-7866 GCA_020629255.1 Saprospiraceae bacterium
AGGAAATATTCAAGAATTAGAAAAATATAAATTCTCGTTGGATGATCAAATTAAAAATGGTTCATTGGATTTTCATATACGGGTCAAAAATATACTCTTGAGTCGTATAAAATTGAGTCGAGAAATTGCATTTTCTTTTTTGGACAATCACATTCCATTTTCGTTGTCTTATTCTGAATTTAAAGCAAATGACACCTACTCAAATAATGAAAAAGAATTTGAAGAACTATGGAAAAAAAAATTAACAACCTTGGTTTGGAATGAATTAATACTAGAAGAAAAAAAATCTCCACATTCGATTCAAGAAAAGCAAATGGATGTCGCTCAAAAGAGAGTAAAAAAAATGATCATCAATAAATTTTCATTATTAAACAAAAAAACAGAACAAGAATATTTAGAAGAATATATTAATTCATTTTTACATGTTCACGATGGACAAACAGAATATTTATCCGTAGAAAAAAAAGAAGCCTGGTCTAATTCATTTAACCGCCAACTTGTCGGCATTGGCGTTTCTTTTACAATAGAAGATGGTTACCCTAAAGTAAATGATGTCATTGTTGGAGGACCTTCTTGGAAATCTCAAAAAATAAATAAAGGCGATGTTATTATAAAGGTAGAAAACCAAGAAGGGATAACTATCGATTTATTAGGGTTTAACGTCGATCAAGTAGCGAATACATTAAGAGGAGAAAAAAATAGTACGATAAAACTTTGGATCCAAAAACAGAATTTAAAAATCGAAGAAATTACCTTAACCCGAGATAAAATAGATTTAGACCCAGCCCTTTCATTGTATCTAAAAGATGAGAGTATCGGAAAAAAAATGGCTTATGTTAGGCTTCCTCGATTTTACACTGGAGACGAAGGCTGCTCCGAACATATTCAATCAATTCTCCAAGAATTAAATCAAAATAACATTGAAGGAATGATTCTTGATTTAAGGAACAATAAAGGTGGTGCTTCCTTTCAAGCCATTAAAATCATGGGGTATTTTCTTGAGGGTGGAATCGTTATGCAACTCCATAAGAGAGGACAGGAAATAATACAAAGGGAAGATCCCGAACCCAATGCCATTTTTAAAGGAAAATTAGTCGTGCTTGTCAATTCAAGAAGTGCATCTGCTTCAGAATTATTTTCCGGTACCATGAAAGATTATGAGAGAGGTGTAATAGTTGGCGCCACAACTTTTGGAAAAGGAAGCATGCAACAGTTTGTTGAATTAAATTCAACCCTTGAAGAAAATCAAGTCCCTTTTGGTGAAATTAAAATGACTGTCGGTCAATTTTATTCTGCTCAGGGTTCTACACCTCAATTACAAGGCATTCAACCCCATATAGAATTTCCTTTTCAAAAAAAATATATTGAAACGGGAGAACGAACTTTTGCCCATTCAACACAAGTCAAAAAAATGGAACTAACTCCTTTGGAAAAAAGTAAATTTTCCATTCCAAATCTGGAAGATATTAAAAACAAAAGTCAAGAAAGAATTGCAACTAATCCTACATTTATTTTAGCTGAACAACAAGCTTTAAAAATAAAAGAAAATCAAAAAAACAAAGCCTTCCCCCATCGCTATGATTCTTTTAAATTACAAAAAGAAGATGAATGGATTCAAGAACAGAAATACCAAGATATCTATTCTAAGATAGACGGTTTTGAAGCATTTTCATTTCACAAAGACCAAGAAGACCCTATTATGAAAGAACGAGAAAAAAGATGGATTCAATTGGTAGAAAAAGATCCTTATATTCGAGAATGCTATTTTATTCTGAATGACCTTTTGGGTTAGTCATTTTCGATTTTTACATAGGTGGCAACGCAACGAAATACCAAAGCATCTTGATCAGATATTTTTTTTGATTTTTTTCGAGGATAAGGATTAGAAGTTGTTACTTCATCTAAAAAATATTTTTCTTTCTTTGGGTTAAATATTTCAAGATCTTTTTCTTCAGGAAGGGAATAAACTATTTTGTATCCTCTTTTCGGATCGACAATATAGAATTGATTCCAATATTCTAAATTACACGCCTGTTCCAGGAGGAGAAATAAAACCCGTATTACATCCTACCAAAAGAAAAAAGAAAAAATTTATTAAAATTAATTACAAACTACCTAATCCACCTTTAATCAACCCAACAACTCCCACGACCAAAATCAGCATCAAAAATAAAATGGATAAATCATGAACGATTTTAAAAAAAAGTAGGCAAGCATGTAAAACAATGAGTTCCAAAGGATCCAAGCGGAACCATTCGGTCTTACCACTCCCCTTTCGGGTTCTCCTCCTGTTTAAAAATAATTTATGCATGGTTGTTTCGACCGCTTCAGCACAATAATATCTGTAGGTCGCCACTAATTTGGGTTTGTGGGACACTTCTTTAATCCTTCGTTCCGGATCGTTGGAGATACCTATTTTATACATCCATTTCGTACCTCGCATCACATATACATATTTCCGTTCCATGGTTCATGAAAGTTTATTCTCCCTAAAGGAGATCATTAAAAAATAACATCTTGAAAGGAAATTGCTGTCCACAAGATATATCATATTTGTTGATTTGCCAATGAAATGTCCTAAGATTCATATATTTGTAGAAACAATATGAAAATGCGAAAAGTATTTTATCTCCCTCATTGCAAAACTTGCCAAAAAACACTTCAAGAACTGGGTATTGATGAATCTGATTTCGTTCTTCAAAATACCAAAGAGAAGCATATTTCTGCTAAAGAACTGGATATGTTGAAGAAAAAAGTAGGAAGCTACGAAGCTCTATTCAATCGGCGTTCCATGAAATATAGAAGCATGGAACTCAAGGATAAAGAGATTTCTGAAAAGGAATACCGTCAACTCATTCTTGGAGAATACACCTTCCTAAAACGTCCGACTATCGTTATTGATGGTGAAGTTTTTCTAGCCACCACCAAAAAGGCGGTTGAAGCAGCCAAGGCGAAACTAAGTGAATAAAACATGAGTCTCAAACGCACAGAAGTTCAGGAACATGTCATTCCTGATATCCATGAGTGGCCGGTAAACAAACTGTACAAACGGAAAGAAGAATTTGCCCGGGAAGTCAGCGAATTTACCATTAACCGGATCATGAAGGATACGCCGGAGAATGTGAGCCATAAAATTGCTCGGGCGGCTTATTTGGAAACCCTTCGTATCAAGGATGAACCTTGGAAGGTGGATCCGGAAGATGAAATGTCTTTTTGGCGGAAAGTCCGTAAAAATTTAGCCCGGCATTCTCTTGGAAACAGCCCGGAAGAAATGGCGGTTTCCAATGAAAAAATCCTTCGCAAAATCGTAGATCGATATTCGGAAGAAATTGTTGGAGGTTTTAAAGTCAGTACATTTAAATTTGCCCGTCGTTTTTTAACCTTATTCTTCAAAATAATTTTCAATACGGCTTGGAGTTTGGGAAAAGGAAGGCTCTTTGGCAATAGAAAAGAACTTCAAGAAAGAATCAAGGTGTACGGGCATACGGAAGAACTCCGTTCCCTCATGCAAAAAGGAACCGTCGTTATCGTACCCACCCATTTCAGTAATTTGGATTCTATTATTGTGGGATATGCTTTGGATGCGGTTATCGGTGTTCCTTCTTTTACTTATGGTGCGGGGCTGAATTTATTCAACCATAAATTGGTCGGATATTATATGAGCCGTCTGGGTGCTTACCGAGTGGATCGAAGAAAGAAAAATAAAATTTATTTAGAAACACTAAAGGGCATGTCCAATCTTGCCATTCGTAGAGGAACGAATTGTTTATTTTTTCCGGGAGGAACTCGGGCGAGATCCGGAAAACTGGAAACCAAATTAAAATTAGGTTTATTAGGAACGGCCGTAGAAGCACAACGATCCTTATTAGAAAAAGATTTCGAACGCAAAGTATATATCGTACCGATGGTTATTGGATATCATTTTGTTTTGGAAGCAAAAAGTTTAATTAACCAACATCTAAAAAAGACGGGTGAGGAATTATTTATTCCTTCAAAATTGGATGAATCTCGAAGCATTTTCAAGATCATCAAATTTGCTTGGCAATATTTTTCGAGGAGTTCAGAAATTACTTTTTCTATTGGTCGCCCCTTGGATGTGGTCGGAAATTTTGTAGATAAGGAGGGCAACAGTTTAGATAGCCAAGGAAACCCTTTGGATATTACCGGTTATTTTTCTTGGGATGGTAAAGTAGAACAAAATCTACAAAGGGAGCAAGAATATACTCGTCGGCTTGCTCAAAAAATTGTAGAGAGTTATCATAGGGATAATATTGTACTGAGTAGCCATCTGGTGGCATTCAGTGCATTTTTAGTTTTGAGGCATGAAAATCCGACACCCGATTTATATGGTCTTCTTCGTTTGCCCGTCAATGATTTTGAAATTCCATTGGACGAATTTGTAAAAGTGGTAGATGGTATTAAAAAACAATTATTCGAACTCGAAAAAAAGAATAAGATTAAATTGTCAGATGAAATCAGATGGGATACTATCAAATTAATTAAGGACGGGATCGAAAACATTGGCTTGTACCACTCTAAAAATCCGTTAGGTTTGAGCAAAGAAAATATGATTTATTCCCAAGATTTTTATCTGCTATATTATTACCATAATAAATTGGTTAATTTCGGGCTTAAACTCAAATTATAATTCCAAAAACATTTCCTGTTGATTTATTTAATTTTCAGTAGAACTATATCATGAAAGTTTTGAACCACATTTTTTTGTCTGATAAAATTATTTTATCCGCCATTGTCATTAATGCCATTTGTATTACTTGGATGGCTTTTCCCGATTATCGAGAATCTGGTTTATTGCATCATATTGATCATTTTTTCATTTGGTTTTTCTTGATAGAAATGTTAGTCAAATGGAAAGAATTGGGCATCAAAAAATATTTTGATGATGGTTGGAATGTTTTCGACTTTTTCTTAGTCGCTGTGAGTGTTCCTTCTATTTTATTAAATATAGCTCCGAATATTTTTAGCTTTATTCCTCAAACATCCCTACTTCTTGTATTCAGGATGTTCCGATTATTGAGGATGTTCCGGTTCCTAAGATTTATCCCCAACATGGAACATTTATTAAAAGGTGTGGGGCGAGCTATGAAAGCTTCTGTTTTTGTATTCCTGGGTTTAATGTTTTTAAATTTTATGTTTGCTTTGTTTACTTGTCATTTATTTGGGGGAATTGCACCAGAACAATTTGGCGATCCATTAAAATCGACCTATTCCATTTTCCAAATGTTTACCGTAGAAGGTTGGTACGAAATGCCCAGCGCCTTGGATGACAAAATGAGCAGTCCTTACACGCTTTGGGCCATGCGGATTTATTTCGTCATGATTGTTCTTATCGGTGGTATTTTAGGTATGAGTCTAGTGAATGCCATTTTCGTAGATGAAATGACCATGGACAACAACGATGGTATCGAAAATAAAATCGACGACCTACAACAACAAATTGCGGAATTGAAAGAATTATTAATCGATAAGAAAAAATAGAATTGAGTTTGTCGAGAATTAGATATCTCCTAAAATAAATTTCTTAATAACAGTATCATTATTTTTAAGGTCTATTATCTTTTGTCCGTACCAGAGAATAAGAATGAGATTATACTTATTTCCTAACTCTATTAAAAAAGGGATTAAAGGCAAAGTACTACCCCATATCCAAGTATCGATCCAAATATTTTTTATGATATTATTTTCAATGGTAAAAAATATCCCTTGTTTTTCCGTTCCGAAACCTATAGTATGTGACAAGGTACTCTCGTTTATCATTCTACTTGATTCATCTACCTTTAAAAGATGAAATTGTTCCAAATTATTTTTCTTGGCTAAGTCAAAAATTTCTAGACTTGGGATCTTTAACTCTTCCGTTGGCAATAATCTCTTCCCTATGGGTCGAGTATTAAAATATTCATCATAATCACCAAAGGATTCCCAAGGATCCGATTCACCCTCTAAATCATTCAATATCTTAAATTCTTCTAGAATGATTTCAGCATTAAGCTTGGGAATGATTTCGTGGCATAGATAATCTTCTTCTTTTAACAAGAAATTCATCAATCAATAATTTTTAAACAACTTCTATACTAAGAATTAATTGGTTTTCGGATTTTTCAAAAAATCATATATTTGAGAAGTGGGAATAAAACTGCAAAATAAAGATAGGATAAAGCTTCGAAAATTACAGAAACAACATCGAAGAAATAAACTGTATATTCGGATATTGTATCTAACAAATTCAGTTGGGTCTTTCAATTCTATCAAAAAGAAAGGCTGGCATACATTTGTAATATGCCAACCCTCTTTATAAAAGATCATTCGATAACCTTTTTTATAAAATCGTATTCCTTATTTTGCAACGACGAAGCGCTTTATTGTTGTTTCACCTTGTGAGGGGATGAAAACCGTGAGTTCTAGACATTATTCGCTATTCAAAATAGGAATTGTTGCTACGATTTCTTATTTTTAATCCACATCATTTACATAAATTTTGTCATAATAGATTTCTTCACCTAATTGTATCACAGTAAAGTACACTTGCCCGGGAGGCAAATCAAATACTCGATTCCAATTTAAAATGGCATTGGGGTCCGATAGTATTTCAGAAAAAATAAGCCGTCCGCTAAGGTCCATCAATTTAATACTAGCGTTTTGTGCTTCATGACTGTCTATTTTTAAGGTAAAACGCCCTGTACTCGGATTCGGAAATATCAATACTGGGGCATCATCTTTTGATTCAAATAATACCGATTGGACATCCGAATATTCGAACCGACCATCGAAATCCATTTGTTTGAGACGGTAGTAGTTAGTGCCCAACGCTGGGTTTTGGTCGACAAATGAATATGGGTTAAATTCGCTCGTAGTCCCATTGCCTTGTACAAAACCAATCGACCGCCAAGATTGACCATCCAGACTACGTTCTATTTCAAAACCCTCGTTTTGTTCTTCGGTAGCCGTTGCCCAATTCAATTGACTAACCTTACCCACTCTTTTGCCGGTAAAGCTGATTAATTCTACTGGCATGGGATTCAGGTTTTCAACTGTTACTGCATATATTTGAGGGTTTGGGTTGGCTGTGTTAGGATGATTGTGGGCACTAACAAAAAGATTCAGATGGAGTGTCTGAGCATCACTATTACTTTTATAGTTGAATGTAAACACTGCTCGCATATTTTGCCCAAAAGTTGTTGCGGTCAAGGTTAGGGGCGGAGCACTACCATCTGAAAGAGTTGCGGTCACACTGCCTTCGCATCTATGATGTCCAGCATAAATAATAACTTGCCTTTCTTCTGTACTTGCAGGAATTGTAAATTCAAAACCTGTTCCGATTCCCATACCAGTATTTGGATTATTTATTTGAATTCCACAACGTTGATTGGTTGCACTACCAAATGGTGAGCCGTCGGTGTACGTAAATGAATGGTTAATGGAATACTGACCAAGTCCTCGAAGTGGGTATCCATTGGTAGTTGCAGTCAGCTCGGAGATATCTGAAGCACCACTTTTTCTTGTCCAAGGACTTAAGCTGGTACTGGTACCAACTCCCCAAATGGCCCAGTCGTCATAATTAGGTGTCGTCAAATCAAAATTGGAAACAGCAGTATTTTCGTCGACGTTTCCCGTTATAAAAGCTTGAGCCGTAGCAAGGTTTGAATAACTAAAAAGACATAAAAATAGTAGTAAGGAATTGAAAGGAAAATTAGAATAACGTTTTTTCATGGTCTGAAGGTTTAATTGATTAAATGATTTAGTATATGAGAGATTATTAGAAATAATCATATACCTTTTTTGATATTTCAAAGGTATGGGAAAGGAGTTCTAGACATTATTCGATATCGGACATTCGTTGTTCAAAAA
>JAHDDR010000032.1:7966-23743 GCA_020629255.1 Saprospiraceae bacterium
TTCAAAAAAGGAATTGCTTATTCAAAAACGGACATTTTTGCTGTGTTCACTTATTTTTATTAATTCAAAAGTTGTATTATATTAGACTTTATTATGGATATTTTTGAACTTAGTAAAAACAAAAAAAGATCAGAGGCTGTTTTTACATATACCTGCTAGTATTTATTGGGATTTCCCCTTTTGTAAGCGCACAGGAGGAAATCGCCTCTTTTCAGGACTTTACCTTAGAAGACGGATTATCCAGCACCAATGTCGTAGCGTTTTTCCAGGATTCCAGGGGAATCATATGGATAGGAACTTCCTATGGCCTCAATAGCTTTGATGGTACGACCTTTAGGAGCTATACAAAAGAGGACCACGGTCTTTGCCACAATTACATACGTGCTTTAACCGAGGATGGAAAAGGCAACCTTTGGATACAGGCGGGCGATTATGGAAGAAATGATTTTTGCTTTTCCATTCTTAATCCTATCACAGAACGGGTTTATAGTATTGAGGAATACACCGGCAAACCTTGTCCTTTTGACCCTCATCGCACCTCCTTGAACCCTAAATACAAGGGAACTTTCTTACTGAAAGAAGTACAAGAAGATAATCGTCTACAGTTTTATGAGGTAACAGAAGGTAACATAGAGAAGGGATTCAGTTGCATTTACAAAGATGCGCTTATTAACTTGAATAAGTTAACTATCCAGTTAGAGCTCAAGGCATTAAAACTGGATAAAGAAAACTATATATTCCAAGCAGCTAATCCAGCCACGGAGAAAGGCTCACATCACGATTTATTTTACCTGAAGGCATCTGGTGAAGTCCTAAAATACAGACCCGAATCCACCGCGTTAGAGTCTGCTGCACTTTGGACAGATGGACATCATTTTTATTATGTTTATGAAAAAACAGATAGCCCAGGCTTACTTGGGGAAAAGGCTGTTGTTTCATTTTATAAAGATGGGCAATTGGTTTACAAGACCAATTATGTTTATGATGGATTAACTTTTCCACTTTTAGTGAAAGGAAACATTTATAAACTTTACAGTAACCGTGTAGAACAATACAAACCATTGCCAGACAGTTTGATTCACCTACAAAGCTTCCCCTTTGAAAAAGAGCTGGAAATATCTCACATTAACCTTATTGACAAGGATGGAAATATTTGGTATCATGGTACAAATAAAATTACTAAGTTGAGTTTTTATCCGAACAACTTCAAACTAAGTTTGAATGATAAAATCGGTGGGAATTTAGCCCGGCCTATACGAGGGATTACCCGTAAGCCTGATGGAGCTGTATATGCTGGTGAACTACTTGGTTTAAACATCAGGAATCCAAATAATAAGAGCAATGGGTTTAACCCTATATCTATTAAAGAAAAAATCCCTGATGGTTTTTTGGGATTACTATATGATGAGGAGAAAATCTGGATAGGGAAAGAATCGTATGGGTTGGCTTTATTCAATATGAAAACCAAGAAATATACCCAATATGGCAATGGCTTGATATGGCAACCCTACAAAGCTCCTGATGGTCAAATTTGGGCAGGTGCCGGTGAGGGCTTATTCCGATTCGATTCCCTCCGAAAAGATTTAGTCCCCTTCCGAGATTATGGGAAGTATGAGCAATTGGAAAAAAGTTCTATCTATGCTTTTCACCTCAACGATAAAGGCACCTGGCTTTCGACTTCTTCGGGTATGTATCTGGTTGACCTCGCACAAGAAAAAATCTTAGCCCATTACAGCGATACACAGACAGGGGCGTTTTATATTCCTGCCAATCACATCGCCCATATCCATGAAGACAAGGAGGGTGTTTTCTGGCTTGCCTCCAAGGGGCAGGGCCTAATTCGCTGGAATCCCGCAACCGGTAATAGCGAACAACTGACAAGACAAAATACCGGGCTTTCACACAATGTCATTTATGCGGTTTATGAAGATGACTTTGGCTATCTATGGTTGCCCAGTGATTATGGTTTGAATTGCCTGAACAAGGAATCCCGTCAGGTATCACTTTATCTCAAAGACAATGGCTTGCCACACCATGAATTCAACACCATTTCCCATCATCAGGACAAGGAGGGGAATCTATACTTCGGTACAGTAGATGGCATGATTGAATTTCACCCCAAGGATTTCAAACATCAGGCGGAGGGTGTTCCATTCATCATTACGGCTGCACGGCGAATAGATCGACGGACGGATAGTCTCATCAATATGACCAAATCTGTCCTTGATCATCATTCCCTCACGATTATGCCTGCCGATAAGGCAGCGGATTTCAGCTTCGCACTACTTGACTACAAAAAAACAAGTGGCAATCAATATTCTTACCAACTAAAAGGCTATCGGGATGATTGGACTTATCAGAAAGAGGGTAAAGTAAGAATAGGCGGTTTGCCTTATGGGAATTATCAATTGCTATTGAGGGGAAAGGCTTCCGGGAGTAATGCTTGGGTGGAGTATGCACACCCCATTCAAATTCATGTTGCAAAGCCGTTTTATTTGCAATGGTGGTTTCTCCTCTTAGCTTTTTTAACTTTGGTAGGAACTGTTTTTTATATTATAAAAAGGAATACAAGGAGATTGCTGGAACGGCAGCAGGAATTGGAAACCATTGTAGAGGAGCGTACAGAAGAAATCCGGCTTCAGGCGGAGGAACTCAAACAACTCGACAAGGTCAAATCCAATTTTTTTGCCAATATCTCTCACGAATTAAGAACTCCGCTGACTTTAATATTGGGGCCTTTGTCTTATATTTTGGACAATCCTAAGGAGTGGGAAAAAGAAAATGTGCAGAATCAGTTGCTCGTCATGCAACGCAATGGCAAAAGCCTGATGCAATTAATTGAGGAAATTCTGGATTTATCAAAACTAGAAGCCAACAAGCTGGAATTGCAAGAAGAAGGAACACCCCTTGTTCAGTTTTTTGAATATTTGTTTCATGTGTTTGAACCACAATTCCAAAGTCAGGGATTAGATTATGAGTTGATTTTGGATATAAAAGAAGATTTGAATATTCTTTTGGATAGGAAAAAGATGGAAAAGGTATTGAATAATTTTTTAAGTAATGCCATCAAGTTTACGCCAAAAAACGGGAAGATTACGTTGAAGGTAAGCGAAACGGATTCCGATTTACATATCATGGTTTCCGATACAGGCAAAGGGATTCATCCCAGAGATCTCCCGTATATATTCGATCGCTTTTATCAATCCAAACAAGCGGAACAAAAGCTCTACGGAGGAACAGGGATTGGCCTGGCACTTGTCAATGAATTTGCACAATTGATGGGGGGTAAAGCCTATGCAGAAAGCAGCCTTGGAGTGGGATCCAAATTCTTTTTTGAACTACCGAAAAAGGAAATAGCTAAAAGGGAAATCCTGATACCAACGACGATCGATTTACTGGAAGAAGAAATCTATTCCATAGGAAAAGACTTTACAATTTTGGTAGTAGAAGACAATCGTGATATGAGAAATTTTATTCATCAATTGTTGCAAAAAAAATATAAACAAGTTCTTTTGGCTAAAAATGGAGCAGAAGGTTTGGAGGTTTTGAAAGAACATGGTAGAAATATCAACTTGGTCGTTTCTGATGTGATGATGCCTGTTCTTGACGGCTTGACGATGCTCAAAGAAATTAAAAACCATCAGGAATGGTATGATATCCCAGTCGTGATGCTCACTGCATTGGCAGCCGAGCGCGATAAACTAACCGCTTTAACCATTGGTGTCGACGATTATCTAACCAAACCATTCTCCGTTCCGGAGTTATTGATTCGCGTTCAGAATCTGCTTTTCAATTATCACCAACGATTGGAGTGGCAAGCCTCAGAAGAATTTGACAATCAGGAACAGGGGCAAGAAAGTATCAACCCCAAAGATAAAGCATGGCTAGATGAGTTGACCACCAAAGTAGAAAATTCTTTCCATGCCGGTGTGCTTAATGTAGAAAGTCTAGCCACTTCGGTCTTTATAAGTTCTCGGCAACTGAATCGGAAACTCAAGGCAATTACAGGACTTACATCTAGTAAGTTTATAAGAGAAGTACAGTTACAAGCTGCTCGAAAAGAATTGGAAGGAGGTACGTCTATTTCAGTTTATGAAGTGGCGTACAATGCCGGATTTGACAATCAATCGAACTTTAGCAGATTATTTAAAAATCGATTTGGAAAAACACCTAGTGCTTATTTGCAGAAGATGAAATAAACTACCACTACTAAAAGTAGGTGGGTTGTATGTATAGAAAGCAAGATCTAGCAGCCTCTTATTTTTTAAGGATTAGAATCCGAAGAATCTTTTTCCATTTCTTCTATTTCTTCTTCCGTTGGAATATTTTCTTCACCAATGGTTTTGAATTCTATGCCTTTTAATTTTCCAATCCATTTATCCCGTTCTAGGAAAAATTGTTCTTTATCTTCTTCGGGTAATGGATCTGGTGGAGGTAAGTTTTGTCGTTTTGGATCCACTTGTTTTCCGTTTTTCCAAAAACGATAACAGACATGAGGTCCCGTTGCCAAACCGGTCGACCCTACATAACCAATCGTCTGTCCTTGCTTCACTCTTGTACCGACCGTTACCCCTTTCTGGAATTTAGACATGTGCAAGTATTGTGTAGAATACGTTTCGTCATGTTTTATTTTCACGAAATTACCATTTCCTCTTGTCCGACTTCTTTTCGTAACAATTCCATCTGCCGTTGCCATGATCGGTGTTCCTTTAGGAGCGGCGAAGTCGGTTCCTAAATGAGCTTTTACTCTTTTTAATACCGGATGGAAACGCCTTGGATTAAATCGGGAAGAAATACGAGCGTATTTTACCGGAGCTTTCAAGAAATTCTTTTTCATCGGGCGACCTTCCGGATCGAAGAAACCATCGTATTTTTCGTTTTTGAAACGGATGGCATAATAATCATTATTATCTTGAAAGAAATGTGCAGCAATTAATTTGCCGACTCCTACCCTTTCTCCTTCAATCCAATCTTCTTCGAAAATCATACGGAATTTATCTCCCTTTTGCACGTGGTGGAAATCAACCGACCATTGTAAGGCATCTTCCATATTAGCGGCAATCGCCTGAACCATACTGGCATGGATGTCTTCACTTCCTACAATAGCATTCCAAAGAGACGATTCAATTACACCCGAAGAAGTCACCACTTTTTTATTGACCTCCTTCTTGACTTCAACCACATTCATGGTGTCCCTCAAATCATATTGGATATATTTATAAGCATTCGGCTCATACATGAAATGCTCTACCTTTCCGGTCTTTTTATTTTTAAGAATCGTGTATTTTTTACCCGGAATAAGGTAAGGCGTACTTTCTAGGTTCTTTTCTTTTTTGGCTAGAACATCCACATCATAAGCACTTACGCCATGTTTATCTAAAATAATGGAAAGCAAATCATTTCTACTTACTTTATCCTCGACTACATCAAAATAATTGAGGGTCATCCCATATTTCTCCTTGATATCCGGACGGTGGAAAGCTCCGATTTCTTCTTGGCTAGTAGCAATTTTGGTGGAGGTATGAGAACCCAATACAGGAGATTTTGATGAGTTGGCAGATTGATAACAAATCAACCCTATCATTAAACTACCGATAAAAAATAACCATTTCTGTCGGTTATCCATTTCAGTAAAAATTCCTGTAAAGTTTATCGTTGATTTTTGATTGTTTGATCTTGAGTCGTCCACGTTCTCGATATTCGTCTTTGTTTACAATACTTTTTAAAGAATATAACATTCTCGAAATCCCAATATAGAGAAACTTTGATAAAGTGAAGGAAAGTCGTCAATAAATTAACATATATACAACAAGCAAATATAAATTACCAATAATGTAAGTTGACTTCGATTACCACCTCGGGTTGGTTGACTTCGAAGGTGCATTTCTTGAAAGAAGGTTTGGACCATTTTGATTTCGGGTTATTAGAAAACCCATAGGGTTCCTTGGGTATCCAAGTTCGGAAATCCATTTTCCCGTTGCCATTTTCATCATGATACAAGGAGAATCCATAGGTTCCATGTTCTACATTTTCGAATACATAGATCATTTCCGGAGCATCAGTGCAATCGATAATATCCATTCGGTATTGCCCTGTTGCTTCTAGCCAATATTTATCCGAATCATACAACCCTACTTCAATTTTGCCTTCAGCTTTCTGAATGTTTTTAATAATGACCTTAACTGTAGATTGGCTCATGACTGAATGGCAGAAGCAGAAGATTAAAAATGTTGAAAAGAAAAGTATCTTATTCATGATTATAAGTATGAGGGTGTTTGATGTAAAGTGAATCTCATACAATTATATCCTTTTTCTATAAAATACTTAAAGCATTTAACCAAATGGTAACGTATTTTTGACATATTTATCACAATTTTGCGGATCAATCAGCACCCGAATTATGAGGAATATTTTGTTGTTAAGTGGGATGTTATTCGTTTTAGCCATCGTTGGTTCATGCAAATCCTATTCTGGGAATAAACAGGGAGAGCCAGCAAAAGAACTCCATATCATTTCGTTGGAAGCTTTGGATATCAGCGAGAACCTGACTGCTTTCTCTACCAAGCAAGATGAGATTTTATTCGTCATCCATCAGGGGGTTCCAAAAGTAAACAATACGCTTGAAATCTCACTCAAAGATTATTTTTCTGATTTAGAATTTAATGTAGATAGTTCGTTGATAAACATTCGGAAAAGCTTTCCTTTCCCATCCGACAGAACCTTCTTGTTTTCTTTGGTCGAATTGGATGATTATGATAGTGAGCCCTTCGTTATGGAACAATTACAAGAACATTATTCCAACACTAATTTGAATCAAATAGATATTATTGAAGTGGATACCTTGCTTAATGATGATGATTTTCTAGGTATGAAAAAAATAAATTCGAATCAAATAAAAAAAGGAGAAAAGAAAAAAATAATTTTTAAAGGGAGCCATCTTTTTGATAAATATGAATATCATCTTTTAATCGAAGGGTTATAATTTTTTCTTGCTAATACGATCGCCCATGTGGTAAATTTTTATTTTTTATTTTGATGATTTCTCCGGCAATACTTACAGCAATTTCATGTGTTGTCTTGCTATAAATGGGCATCCCAATCGGAGCATGGACATGGGCTATTTCCTCTTTAGAAATTCCTTGGTTCTCTAGTTCTTCCCAAAGGTTTTTTATTTTTCCTTCGCTGCCCATCATTCCGATATAATTATATTTTTTATCGTACAACTGTTCTAATAATAATTTATCCGAACGATAAGAAAATGTGACTAGAACCACGTAATCGTTTTCTTGTATTTCAATTTGTTCTAAAATATTTTTGTAGGAAATTATTTTCTTTTGATGGGCAAAAATATTGGAATCCATTGTATTCAAATTATTCCGATCATCATATATAATGACATGAAATTCCAATAAAGAAAGTACTTGTGAAAGTGCCAATCCTACATGCCCACCTCCAAACACATGTACTAAAGGTTTTTCATTAATGACTTCTTCGAATTTCCATTCTTTTTCATTTTTAAAATGGAATACAGGAGATGACAATTCTTTATTTTCAGAAATATTAAACCTGGAAGAATTTAGTTGAATACAAAAAGGTAAATTATCTTTTATTTGTTGTTCAAGAAATAATATTTGTTCTAAATTATTTTCATTTAAAGGTACAAGAGCCACCGTCTGTTCACCCGAACAAATCATTCCGGATTGATCTTTCTGATAACTTTTATCGTGAAATTGTTTTTTTAATATAATTCCATCTTCACCTTTTGCTAATAAATCTTTTGCCCATTCCAACAATTTATGCTCCATGATTCCTCCACCAATCGTCCCCTGGAAAATTCCATCTTCATCAACGGCCATTACAAAACCCCGACGCCCCGGAGAACTCCCCCGACTGTCCAATACATACAACAACACCATTTTTTTATGGTGCTTAATTCCTTCTATGATAAATGACCAGATATTCAAATTTGACAATTAGATTTTTAGATATTTAGATGGCAAGATTTATAGATTTTTAGGCACTAGATATGGAATGAGTCTTGTCTAGAATCTAAAAATATAACTATAAATCTAAACATCTAAGACTCCAACATTCTATTTTCCAATATTTTCTTGAAACTCCTGGATTGGATTTCTTCTAAAGTAAGCCCTGTTGCTAACACTTCCTTTTCTGAAATTGCACCACTGTTCAAGGCTCTTAAAAAATAATTGAGCAAACCTTGTCCGGTGGCAGCATCATCAAAAACATCACCAATTAAAGTAGCTCTCGCCGCTTTTTCAACGAAGGTTTTTAATCGGTCAACGGCATCATGGTAACTTTCCAAAAAGAAAGCATAAACGGCAGTATAACGCATCGGCAATTGTGCCGGATTCAAATCCCAACCTTGATAATAACCATTCCATAAAGAATGACGAATGTGATCGTATCCTTTTTTCCACGAACGATGTACAACGGTTCTATTTTCTGCTTTTTGCTTTGCATTTAGAGATCCACGATGAGGACCGATGGGCATGGTATTCGTAGCTCCATCTGACAAGAAAATTCCGGTATGAGCCAAGGCAACCTTAGTCATGTGATGTGCGAAGTCGCAAACGGGATGATCCATTTCTTGGTATTTGGCGGTGATGCTACAAGAAGCCGTATAATCGTAGGTTCCGAAGTGCATGGCAAAACACCTTCCCTTACTTGCCAAGATAAAACGAGACAATGGATTGGTGCCATCATAATCCATAATGGATTGTGTGGTTTCTACCATCATTTCCATTTTGAGGGTTCCTTCTTCCAAGTTTAATTTATTTTCTAATAATTGGAAACATTCGACCAAGGCGGTTACTTGCTGAGGTATGGTAACCTTTGGTAACATGACGACAAAATTATCGGGTAATTTCCCGCCTGAATTTTTCAATAATTCTGTGATAAAAATATCCAGGGTACGTACTCCACGTTCTTTTGTTTCTTCTTGAAAACATTTAATTCGAATTCCTATAAAAGGAGGCAGGGTTCCTCGCTCCATTCCTAGTGCCACTTCTCTAGCCGCATTTAATGCCGTCGCATCTTCTTCCTCATTGGAGCGGTTGCCGAAACCATCTTCGAAATCAATCCTAAAATCTTCTAATGCTTCGGATTTTAATTTTTTCTTTACTTTTTTATACACTTCATACGAAAGAAAACCGGGATGGTTTTTCCTTTCTTCCAAAGACATTTTTTTTAATGCCTTGGATAATTTTTTAATTCTTTTTTTATCCGCAGGCAATTCGTTGGCTCCATCCAAGGCAAATATTTTTCCGAAGGTGCAAAAATTAGGGGCATAAGTTAATAGTGAATGAAGCGATTTTTCAGAAAAGGATTGGGCAATATCATGCTTGAATAAATTCGCACCTCCATATACGGTGTGCACCGGTTGTCTATCAGAACGATCGCCGGGATATTTTTTTCGGAAAGCCATATTGGCTCGTTTCAATTTACTGAATACTTTTCTTTTATCCGCAACTGTTATACTTGTTATTCGTTTCATGCCTTGATATTAAATATGAATTGGATGAATTTATTTTGATTTGACTAGCTACCTCGATAGGTAGAATATCCATAAGGATTGATTAATAATGGAACGTGATAATGCGTATTATCAAAAATGGTGAAATCGATGGTTACTTCAGGGTAAAATCCTTTGGTGTTGTAGAGTTTAAAATAATCACCGGTATTAAAAACCATTTTATAATGCCCTTTTTCCAAATGAACTCCGGGGGCTAATAAATCGGGAATTCGACCATCGTCGTTGGTGACTCCCATAGATTTGGTGAGCCATTTATTATTTTTGAATTCTTTTAATTGGATTTGCAAATACCTCCCCGGAAATCCTTTACTTGTATCTAAAACATGGGTCGTTACATGACTGGATTTATTCCAAATATCATTTTTTAAATCCAATAATTTTTTGAGTCGGATAATGGTAATTTTAAATTGTTCACCCATTGCTACATTCATTTCTTCTTCCGTATCATATAGTAAGCGATAGGTTAGCAAATCCAACATTTCCCCTGCTGATTTACCGGTGGCACAAACAATAAAAATAAAACCATTTTTCTTTTCGTAGGCTTTATTTTTTTTAGCCAATTCTTTGATGGTTTCAGGTGCAGCTTCTTTCACTTTTCCTTGTTCGTTTCCAGCCCATTCTTTTGTGGCTGCAAATTTTTTAGTCAGGCTTTTTACATCACCAATTTTAGGGTGATGACTAAAGGCTTCTAAATAATCTTTTTTACTACATTGGTTATACCAAATATCTTGTGCTAATTGATGCAATTGTTTTTCATTTTTAAAAGGAAAAGATTGCATCAATCTATTGACCCACTTCTTCGAACCACAGCAATTGAATAAATCTTCTTTTGCTTTCTTTTTGGTTTGTTGATTGAATTCTTTTAATGATATCATTTGTTTTCTTTTAGTAAAAAAAGTTTTATGTTGGATACTTATTTTTGCCTTTTGCCTTGATGTAAAATTGCAACATGTTTTTATGGAATTTACTCTGTTTTTGCTCCTTGTTCTATCCAACAACGGATCATTTCCCGTTCCTCGGGCAACATGCCGGTTTGATTATTATTCGGCATTGTTTCTGTAATCACCACCCGTTGCATAATTTGATCCACCTGTGCTTTGATTTCATCGGGTGTATCGAATTTCAGACCGTTGGGTGCAGAGGTCCATATATTATCCGTTGGTTTGGATGAATGACACTGTTGGCATCTATCTTTGACTATATTATATACCACCGGAAATTCGACGGGAGAACATTTACCACCTTTCGGTTGTGGTGCCGACAAAAATGCTACTGAAACTAAGATCAATAATGAAATGGGAAAAACATAGGTCGACATTTTTCCCTGTTCCCGAAGATTGAAATAATGTTTTAGCCCTGCCGTACCTAAAGTCACTGCTGCCAATATCAACCAATTCCATTCATGCCCGAACGTACTTGGGAAATGATTGCTGATCATCACGAATAAAACCGGCATGGTGAAATAATTATTATGGAAGGAACGTAATCTGGCAAATTGTCCCAACCACGGGTCTAGATAACTGCCATCCTTGGCTGCTTTCACCAATGCTTTTTGACTGGGTATGATGCAGAAGAATACATTACCCGCCATGCAGGTTCCTAACAAAGCCCCAAAATGAATGTAAGCTGCCCGAGGGCTGAATACTTGCGTGTAGAAATAGGCGAAAAAAGTCGCTATGACAAATCCGACAATACCAAATAACAATGGTTTTTTAAGCAAGGGTGTCCGACACATCAAATCATAAATCAAATAACCAATAATTAATGAACCCACTCCGATTAATACTCCCACCGTTGGAGATATATCCAAAACATTGGGGTCGACCAACATCGAATTGGCATTGAAGTAATACACCACAAAAAGCAAACAAAAACCGGATAGCCAAGTAAAATACGCTTCGTACTTGAACCAATGCAAATGCTTGGGCATTTCCTTAGGAGCGACTTTATATTTTTCTATGAAATAAAATCCCCCACCATGCACCGACCATAAATCGCCGGCAATGCCTTCCCGCTTGTTTTCCTTATCCAAACTGTTTTCCAATCCGACAAAATAAAAGGAGGTTCCAATCCAGGCAATACCGAATGTGATATGTAGTAGACGTACTACAATATTCATCCATTCCCGCATGTGTCCTTCGTAGGCGGTTCCTTTTACATTCAGGTAAATGATGAGCCCAATGAGTAGGAAAACCAAAACCATTCCCGTATAATTGAAGGCTTTGGAATCTGAAATTTTCTCAAGAAGGGTTTCGTCTTTTTTTGTGTCTTTATCATCCTCTTCCAATTGATGTTCCAAATGTGTAAGACTATAAGTCGTCTTATTGACCATCAGGAGGACAAGGATCACAAATGATAATAATATCAGTAATGCTATATTCATGTCTAAAGTCGGTAATTGAAATGATTTAACCTTTTGGAATTAGACTTAAAGTGAATGCTTGGTTTTCAGGACGAGGCTGATTTTAAGTTTCGTACTTGGGAAAGTATGGGACAAAAAATAGCCGAAGATTCTGGAAATCAATGATTCTGCTTCAAGGTAGTTAGAATAAGTTTAAATCATTTCATTCAATAAAAGTAATGCTTTGGCATCACTTTTAGGAAATTTTGCCCCATAATCTCAAGCGGCTCACTCCACCATCCGGATAAATGAACATTCTGATATGGGTGGCTGCTCTGTTGTTGCTTGGAGTTGGTGTGAAGGTATGCTCATTGTGGGCGGAAAGTTTGGAAGGCTCTAATATTTCTTTCCATTCCACTTTCCCATTCAGTACATCTTCATCCTTGGCACAAGAACAAATTTCAATACTACATTTATCGGGATAATTGCCTTTAAAATGGTGTGTATCCACCATGATTTTTTCGATGAGCCCTTTGTGTGCCAAACGGACGATGATCCAATCCCGATTATTGGGTGTACGGTTTCTTTTGGTTTCCCAGCCGTCTCCCATATTCACGCCTTTACCTGGCATAATGAGATTATCTTTGGATGAGAAAAACATATCATTACAAGTAATGGCTTTTGCTCCGTTGATGGCTGCTGCCAAATCGATTGTCTCTTCTGGGTTGACTTCATCCCATTTCTTTTCGACTTCTCCGAAGGCACGGAATCTTGCCACCCCTCCATCAGGATAAATGTGCAACCGAATATAATTACAAACCCCTTCCGCATTACATTCGAACAGGTGTTGGCTCCCCGGATCCAAGGGGGATTTTTTTAGTATTTCTTTCCAAGGAAGTGCTTCCCATTTTGCTTGATCAAATTCGTGTGTATCCTCGTTGATATAAATGGCTTCCACAGAGGCATGGGGCGGATGGTTGCCTAAAAAATGATTGGTATCAATATCAAAGCCCTTGATTTTACCCGGTGTCGCCATTTTGATGATGCACCAATCATGTCCTTCGGTTCTTTTTCTTCTGGATTCCCAACCGTCCATCCATTTGCCACGTTCGGTGTACTTTTCAGGGATGAAGATTCCCCTTCCTTTTTTAAGGAGATTTTCTTTTTCTGCAAAGAAATCATCTGTAGCAAAAAGAACCTGACCGCCTAGTCGTTCACTGATGAGGTCTATATATTTTTCATGAAAATCCATACTATACTTTTTTGATAAAAAGGGAGACAAAATAACAACAAGAAAGAAGAAAATTCAAACTTTTGGGGATTTATGTATTATTCATATCATCTACTAAAAGAACGGACACCATTTATTTTTCTAAAAGCGTAAAGACAAAATAGTTCAGCATTTGTTCCACTTCTTCAAAATTTTCATCTTGTACCTTTACGTCTGTAAGACGAGGAAGATGAAGAGCAAAATAGATATGGTTATTCACCATTTCAAAAATATTCGATGCTAGTGTATGCGGGTAAGGGAATGAGGAATTAATTTCGGTGATAACATCGGCTACTTTTTCAGATAGTTTTTTGTAATTCACGAAAAACCCTTCTTTATTCTCCTCATCCACTTTTTTAATGTGGTAAGCTTTGCTTCCTTCTGCAATAATTAATCGGTGCAAAACGCTCTCGTTCACATACTCAATAGAAGGATTTTCTTTCGATGCAGAGACGATGGTTTTAATAATGATTCGAAGTCTTAGATTCGGATCTTCTATATTCCTTGTATTCAGATCAATTAGAAAATTGATCCATTCCCAATACCATGACACCAAATATAAAAGAAGCATGTGTTTGTTCTCAAAATAACGATAGACAGATGCTTCGGTAGATTGCATCCCTTTGGCTAATTTTTTGAAATTGAATGACTCAAAACCAATTTCATCTATTAACAATATACTATACTGAATGATTTTTTGGCCCAGAGGTGTTTCCTGTGGATCTCGTAGGTATAACCTTTCGTTTAGTATAATTTTTATCCCAATAGACATATTCAGATATCTTTTACATTTCAAATATACTAATAGTCATTCTATCAAAAAAGCAAAAAAGCTTCAATATTTTTCATAATAGTATTGCTATTATATAAAATAGTTTTATACTTTTGTGAAATTGTTTTACTATTTCTGTTAGTTTTTCATTTATTATTATTTTAAGAGACAGAAATTCATCAATTGGCAAAGAATTAACCTGCTATTTCATTGTATAATTTTTTCACTTATGAATGTTACAAGCAACTTTAGTAAAAATAATAAATAATTTATGAAAAGATATTCCTAATTCTAAAAAGAATATGAGTATTCCTATGGATAATATTTCTAATTAAACATTTTAAAAAATTAACATTATGGATAATACATTAAAAACAGCCATTACGCAAACTCTGGATACACAATCCAAAATAACTCCTAACGCAGCGGTACAAATGCTGAAGGAAGGAAATGGAAGGTTCGTCAATCAAAAACCTTTAAATAGAAATTTTGAGGAACAAATACAGGCAACTACAAAAGGGCAGTATCCTTTTGCAGCCATTATTAGTTGCATTGATTCTAGAATTCCTACAGAAATTGTTTTTGACCAAGGTATTGGCGATATTTTTAATGCCCGCATTGCAGGCAATTTCGTTAATGAAGATATTCTAGGCAGTTTAGAATTTGCATGTAAACTAGCGGGTTCGAAGCTAATAGTGGTTATGGGGCATACTTCCTGTGGTGCGATTAAAGGAGCATGTGATCATGCCAAATTGGGTAACCTTACCCAAATGTTGGAAAAATTATCTCCTGCGGTAAATGGAGTTGAGACTTCAGAAAACGAAGAGAGAAATTCTTCCAATCTAGATTTCGTGAATAAGGTTTCTCAAAAAAATGTGGAACTCACTATCGAAAACATAAAAAAAGAAAGCCCGGTTTTATATGAATTATACGAACAAGGTGAGATTGGTATTGTAGGGGCTATGTATCATGTAGAATCGGGAAAAGTAACATTTTCTTAGTTCAATTGTGATTTTATATATGTTATTTCCTCCTCTTTTAGAAAGGGGAGGAAATTTCTATTAAAAAAAATTTATTATGACAACTATTGTATCCTATTTTAAATCATTGCTTTTATTTTTTATTTTCATTGCTTTATCCTGTCCTTCTTTTGCCCAAGAAGATATTTGGGGAAATTGGATCATGTATTTCGGTACGAATCGTGTGAGTGATAAAATTAGTATTCATTCTGAAGTGCAATATAGAAACCATACCATCGCTCCGGTCAATATTGAGCAACTCCTGCTGAGAACGGGTGTGAATTATCACCTGAATAGCAAAAGTATGTTTACGATGGGATATGGTTATATCGCTTCGCATGATTATAAAAGTAAGCCCAAAGCACCGGAATCCAAAGAGCATCGGATTTTCCAGCAGTTCATTTTAAAAAATAAATTGAATCGGGTTTTATTCGAACATCGTTATCGATTGGAGCAACGATGGGTAAATAAAGATTTTCGCAGTCGGGTGAGATATAGACTCATGACGATTGTTCCGTTAAATAAAAAGGAACTAGAAAAAGGAACTGTCTTTTTGGGTTTGTACGATGAAATTTTCGTGAATACGAAACAAACGTTTTTTGACAGGAACCGTTTATATGCCGCCTTGGGTTATCAATTGAATAAGGATATTCAACTCCAATTGGGTTATTTGTATCAGACGATAAATCCTTACAGTAAAAATTATTTACAAATTGCGATCACCTTCAATACTGATTTTAGGAGTAATGATGAGTAGGAGTTATTTTTAAAAATGTTTTTTATCCCGAATTTTGGAAAATCCAGAATTCGGGCCTTTTCTAA
>JAHDDR010000032.1:23753-30732 GCA_020629255.1 Saprospiraceae bacterium
AAAACATAGAACAAGAGCTAAGAAGCATTCTAGAAATCTAATGATCCGCGCTTTAATTTCACTTCTTAGTTCATGTTAAGCCAGTGCAATCATGGCTAAAATTCCACTTATAATTCCTATCAATGTAGTAATGATTCCAATTCTTTTGGATTGCATCCAACCGGATAAACTAATAACAAAAAGTAGGGTGTAAATTCCAAGAAAAAAAGACAATGCTCCTATTAATCGTGGCGTATCGTGGCTGATATGATGCATGGGAGAATCGAGTGCTACAATCATTTGTACTCTGGTCATACTCATAACAGCTACAATAAATGATGCAGCAGAAAGTGACAATCCGACAATCATGGTTTTAACCAATCGACTATTTTTATCATTCGTCATTAAAGTGCCTAATATCGTTGCCGATATCCCTCCTAAAAAGACGCTGATTAAAACCAATTGCTCAGCAACTTTACTATAATATTCAGCTGGAATTTCTCCCATAATTTAATTAAATATTCAACATCACGGATTCTCCTCTTAGGATTTTTTCGCCACAATTCCGGTTCAGCATAATGCCATTTTTGTAGACTAATTTTCCATTTACAAATGTAGCTTTTATTTTACCGGATAAAGTCATACCTCGATACGGTGTTATTTTATGTTTATGACCAATGGTCCGTTCTTCCACTTTAAAATCAATATCCGGATTCCATACAGCGATGTCTGCATCATAGCCTTCTTTGAGCATTCCTTTACGATGATCGATTTTTAAGAATTTTGCCGGACGGCTCGTTATTAAAGGAATAAATGTTTCAAGATTCATTTTACCTTTTACGGCAGTCCAAGAAGAAGAAATTAAAAATTGAAGTCCGGAAATACCACCCCAAGCAGAAGTGAAATCACCATCGGATAATCCTTTTAAATTTTTGGGTGCCGGAGAATGATCCGTTGCCAAGAGATCCAAAATACCGTCATTCAAGGCTTGGATTAATTGTTCGTTATTTTCTGATTCCCTAATTGGAGGACAACATTTGAACAATGTATTTCCATCCTCAATCTCTTCTGATTTAAATAGAATATAATGAGGGCAAGTTTCGGCGGTCAAGGGAAGACCTTTCGCCTTATATTCTCTAATTTTGCTTAAAGAATCTGAAGAAGCAACGTGTACTATATGTGCTTTGCAATTGTATTTTTCGCAAAGCGAAAGAAATAATTCGATGGCTTTGTCTTCGGAAGATTTGGGTCGGGAAGCCAAGAATTTTTTGTAGGATGTGGTTTTATCCAATTCTTTCAAATCATCTTCCCATTCGCAATGAGCCAAAACGGGTACATCTTTACCGCCTAAGTGCTTCATTAGGGATTCCAAATGCTCCTTTGAAAGGTTGGGAAATTCGTCGATTCCAGAATGAACCATAAAAACTTTCACACCCAGGCAGCCGGCTTGGAGCAATTTATCCAACTCTTCAAAATTATCATTGATTTGTCCCGCCCAAAATCCACAATTCACATTGAGTTGTCCATTGGCAGCATTCATCTTTGACCGAAAAGCGGCAATATTGGTGGTGACCGGACTAGAATTGAGTGGCATATCAACAAGGGTTGTTATACCACCTTTAGCGGCGGCTTGGGTTGCGGTTTCGAAGCCTTCCCATTCGGTTCTTCCGGGTTCGTTGATATGAACATGTGTATCAATGGCACCTGCCATGATGATGTCATCTTCAAAATCATAATCTATTTGGCTTGTTTTTTCGCCTGGGATGATTTCTTTGATTTTCCCGTTCTCAATAAAAATATTGGCTTTTGTCAACTCCCCATTTAAGTAACATCGGTTACTAAAAATCCCTAATCTCATTGCAGTGTATGTTGTATCGTTTTTCTAAGATGTATTAGATTTTAATTACGAATAATTAATTATGAAATAAATTTCATCTTATTCTTTCTAAAAAGCAATTATTTTTTTGAATATAGTGCCATTAAAATCTTTTCAGTCGTCATTGGAGCATCATAAGTGATGTTAGCACTCGGATTATACGCCAAAATTGCATTTGCAATTGAGAAGTATGCTCCCAAGCCATACATCAGCGGCGGCTCCCCTACTGCTTTGGATTTCAAGATGGCTAAGTTATCGTGTTTGGTGTTCAGGAAATGTATGTTTAATGTTTTGGGCACAAAATAGACATCCGGTATCTTATAAGTAGCCAAAGTGTTCGATTTTAACAATCCTTTTTTATCATAGACGACATCTTCTAGGGTCATCCATCCCATCCCTTGGATCAAACCACCTTCAATTTGCCCCAAATCTACGGCTTTATTCATACTTGAACCGAAATCATGAACTAATTTCACCGCATCGAATTGGTACGTCCCTCGGATGCAATCCAAGGTGACTTCAAAAATTGCCGTACCATATACATGATAGGCAAATGGATGTCCTTTTTCTTTCTTTTTATCGAAATGGATGCGGGGTGTTGAATAATGCCCTTTGGCACTCATATTGATTCTCCGCAGGAGAGCCGTCTGCACCAATTCTACCCAAGACATGCTTTTCCTTTTGGCTTTCACAGTTCCATTTTCGAAAGAAATATTTTTAGGATTCTTTTCTTTCAATAATTCACAAGCCAAAGGAATGATTCTTTCTTTGATTTGATCGCAGGCATCTTGTAAAGCACGGCCATTCAAATCTGCAGTAGCACTTGCTGCCGAAGGGGACGTGTTGGCAACTCTGGTGGTATTGGTATCTTCTAATCGAATATCGGATAATTCTAAGCCGAAGGCTTGGGCTGCCACTTGTACCATTTTTGTGTTGACCCCCTGCCCCATTTCTACGGCTCCGGTACTTACACCCACACTGCCATCGCCATAGACATGAACCAAGGCTCTTGCATTATTCATGGGTGTATTGGTAAAGGAAATTCCAAAACAAATGGGTTGAAGCGCTAATCCTTTTTTCAGGTATTTATTTTCTTTATTAAATGTTTCAACATCCTTTATCATTTTAGTAAATCCATATCGGCGAATGGTTTCGTTCCAGCATTTGGAGGCTTCACAATTTTCTACAATTTGTCCGTAGGAAAATTCGTCGCCATTTTTAAATAAATTCTTTTTTTGAATTTTATGTGCCGTAGTTCCCAATTCTCTTGCTGCATGATGAATGGCAACTTCCATTACATACTTTCCTTGCGGACCGCCAAAACCTCGGAATGCCGTATTGGGAGGAATATTCGTTTTACAGGGATGAGCCGTCACCTTAACGTTGGGTACATAGTAACTATTCGTGGCATGGAACAAAGTTCTTTCTAAAACAGCCGGAGATAAGTCTGCTGCTGCTCCACCGTTTTGATAAAATGTGGCTTCGTAAGCTACGATTTTTAAATTTTCATCCAATCCGATTTTATAATCACTATTATAAGGATGTCTTTTCCCGGTCATTTGAAGATCTTCGTGGCGACTGAGAATTAATTTGACGGGACGGTTTGTAACATGTGCCGCAAAACCAGCAAGAGCCGCCCAATGTGATGCTTGATCTTCTTTTCCTCCAAAACCACCCCCTATGCGGTTGACGTTAATTTCTACTTGGCTTTGGTTGAGTCCCAAAACTTTGGCCGTAACTTTTTGTACGGCGGTTGGCCCTTGCGTGGAACTATGAATCAGTAAACCTCCTTGATCTCTAGGTATAGCGTATGCACCCTGCGTTTCCAAGTATAAATGTTCCTGTCCACCAGAAAACGCTTCCCCTTCAAAAAAATATTTGCATTTTTTAAAGGACGCATTTGGATTACCTAATTTAAACGTTCTGGAAGCAGAAAGGACTTGTCCTTTTTTATAGGCTTCCTTGGGGTCAACGATGATTTCTTTTTCTTTGTATTCGATTTCGATGGCGTCCAATGCTTCAAGGGCGATGTCTTCGGTTTCGGCAATGACTAATAAAATTGGTTGTCCATAAAAATGGACCTCTCCATCGGCCAATAAAGGTTCGTCTCTGACAATCCCTCCTATTTGATTTTCTCCGGGAACATCTTTATGGCTTAAAATCCGAACTACACCAGGAATTTGTTCGGCTTTTTTGATGTTAATTTTTGTAATGGAACCATGTGCACAACGCGAATAATATGACTTCGCAAAACAAGTGCCTTCCATTTCTGGAATATCATCTATATATTTCGTTCGTCCTGTTACGTGGAACGGTGCATCTAAATTGATGTCTTTTTTTGTTTTTTGTGTCGGGATGTTTTTATTTTCTTTTTTCTTTTTTCTTTTCTTTGTCATGGATGATTGATTTAGGCGGGAATAAAAGAAGTAACGTCGATGATATTTTCATCGAATTTCAAGCAATGAGCTAAAAATAATTGACGGAGTAATAATCTTTTATATTCCGCTGATCCTCTAGCGTCTGAGATGGGTGCAATTTCGTTACCCATTACAACCAACGCTTTTTCTATGACATCTTTACTCCATTTCTTACCGACTAGGAATTTCCTGGTTTTTTTCAAATACCAGGGGATGGGTCCTACACCGCCGGCAGACAGGTGTGCTTCCTTGATATTTTTATCATCATCCAAAATGAGTTGGAAAGCTGAATTAACGCCTGCGATATCCAAATATTTTCTTTGGCTTACTTTTTCAAAATTAAAAAAGGTATTTTTCGTATCCGGAATATCAAAACGGATTTCTTTCAGGTATTCTCCGTCCTTCAGATCCATTTTTTTATAATCCAAATAAAAATCTTTTAAAAAGAGGGTTCTTTTTTTCGCACCGTTGGCTAAAATGATTTTACTATTCATTCCCAATAAAAAAATCGTAAAATCGCCAATAGGTGAAGCGTTGACCAAATTCCCTCCAATGGTCGCCATGTTCCGGATTTGGGTAGACGACAATAATTTGAAAAACTCTTCCTGTCCGGGAATGGCGTTATTAAATACATCAGATCGATATAAATCACCCATAGAAACTGAGGCACCGAAACGAATTTCTTTACCAACTATTTTTATATCGTTGAGTTGGGATTTATCGTACATGTGGTCGGGTTCGTCCTTGTACATGGAACGAGGTTTCTGAACATACAAGTCGGTTCCGCCACCTAATTTGATTCCATTTTTTCTTTTTAGTATTCCGGATTTATCCTTTGCATCGTTTAAGGTTTCTAATCTTTTTTTAATGGTTTTAAAATACTCGGGAAGATATCCTCTTTTTATCAAAGTATTGATGCTCTTGGCGGCTCCCCCTACATCTTCAACTACATTTTCGCAGGCGCGTTCTATGGATTTATAACCGGTGCACCGACAAATATTACCATCAATGCATTTGATCATATTCTTTTGATTTATTCGTTCACCGTTGAGTAATGCTCCTGCCATGCTCACGACGAAACCGGGGGTACAGAATCCGCATTGTGTACCATTATTATCTACCATTTCTTGTTGGATTTTATTTAATCCTTCTAATGAAATGCCTTCTATGGTAACGATGTGTTTGCGGTGGGCATTTGCCAAAGGCATGATACAGGAAGTCATGGATTGATAGATCAATTTTCCTTCTTTCAATTCACCGACGAGGACAGTACAAGCACCACATTCACCTTCTTTACAAACCAATTTAAGCCCCTTTAGTTTTTTGTCTTTTCGAAGGAAATCCAAAAAGGCAACAGCAGATTGTTGCGGCGTTACCTGAACGGTCTGATCGTTGAGAATAAATTCAATCATACAAGTGTATTTGAAGAAGTACTAGAACAAATTAAATGATTTTTTTTTGTCTTGACTTGGTCCTTAGATAAATTTAATGAATGATGACTTCTTTTATGATGTCTTCGCCCAATTCTTCATTGATGAGTTTCATGATTTTTTCCTTGGAGTATGCGAGTTCTTGTTTTAATGGAGCAGAATCGATCAACAATACCAAACTGTTTTTACGTAGGGTTATATGACGGGTGTAGCGGGTTACGGTATCTCCCATCACCTTATTCCAGAGGTCTTGTATTTTTACACGGTTTAATTTTTCGTTCCAACGGTTGGAACTGACCATCTGTTGTAAGACATCTTTGATGGGTTGATCATTCTTTTTCTTCATTCTACTTATTTATTTAATTGGGGAAACATTCCCTTCTTCCACTTTGTAAATGCAATATTCCCGATTAAAGTTCTCTACGATTTCCTTGACTCTCTTTTCGTGGGTGTCGGTCAAAAATATCTGGCCGAAATTATCCTCCGAAAGGAGTTCTAATAAACGGAGTACTCTGGAGCGATCCAATTTATCAAAAATATCATCCAAGAGCAAGATGGGTTTCAGTTTTCGGTATGTTTTTAATATATCGTACCTCGCTAGTCCCAAAGATAATACAAAAGATTTCAATTGTCCTTGTGAAGCGAAGCGTTTCATCGGATTATTTTCCAACAGGAAGGATAAATCATCCTTATGGATGCCTCCGTTGGTTCTTTGTAAGTAGCAATCCTTTTGAAGATTCGATTTAGATAGTGCCTGAAAATCAGTATTCTCTAATTGGGATTTATATGAAATATGCACTTGTTCGGCTCCTTGTGATATACCTTCATACCATTGTCTAAAAAAAGGCATAAAATCATGGATAAATGTTTTTCTTTTTTGATGGATGCTGCCTGCTAGCGGAGCCATTTGTGTATCGTAGGTTTGGAGGAGTGCGGTATCGGCATTTCCTTGGGTTTGTTTCAGGAGGGCGTTTCGTTGTTTGAGCAATTTGTTGTATTTAATCAAATCAAATAAATAGTCTTGGTCAATTTGACAAAGTGTCGTATCCAGAAATTTCCTTCTTTCTTCGCTTCCTTCCTTAATCATGGATGTATCATCCGGCATGATTAACACGACGGGAAGAAAACCTAAATGCTCCGCTGATTTATGATAAGCGACTTCGTTTTTTTCTATGGTTTTATTTTTTCCGGGAATGACTTTGGCTACAATTTTTTCTTTTTTCTCTGCTCTCGAAAATTCACCTTCTAAGCGTAAAAAACTTTCATTATGTCTTACT
>JAHDDR010000033.1:0-13191 GCA_020629255.1 Saprospiraceae bacterium
AAAAGGTAAGAATTTCGGATTTTTAATGTTAAGTTAACTCTTACAAAGATAAAACTGGTGTATATTGTGGTGTTAATTTGATCCAAACAAGTTATGAGTTTTAGCAATACTACTTTAATGATGAGGTTTACCTTTTTATTGTTTTTTATAATTTTTTGCAATCTTGCATATGCTCAACTGGTCCTGAATGAGGTGTCCCAAGGAGAATCTGGAGCAAGAGAATTTATAGAGATTGTTGTTATGGGAGATAACAATGGTTGCTCTCAGGATTCTGTAGATATTCGAGGATGGATAATTGATGACAATAATGGTTGGCATGCTGCAGGAAGTGGTAATGGAATCGCTCAAGGACACATGAGGTTTGCAGATGTCCCTCAATGGGAGAAAGTACCTGTAGGTTCAATTATTGTAGTATATAATGATGGAGATAGAAACCCCGTCATTCCTGCGGATGATGTTGATGACTCAAATCCTAAAGACTGTGTTTATATTGTTCCAGCGAATTCAACTGTTTTAGAAAGCAATGGTAACCAACCTGTAGTTAATGGTGCACAAAATTATGCTGGGCCTTATACTGCTGGAGGTGATTGGGGAGATACAGGTATGGCAAATAGCGATGATAGTTATCAATTGGTTGCTCCTACTAATATTACTACCTATTACCATGCCATAAGTTGGGGTAGTAACAGCGAATTACCCGCCACACCACCCAATAAAATCCAATTTGATCCAGGTGCGGCAGGTGATGTTATTTATATGACCAACGCCGTAAATGATGATCCCTTTGCTCAAGCCAATTGGGTAAAAGTAGACATAAATTATACAGATGGCATTACAACCAATGACGAAACACCTGGAGCGGGGAACACTGCTGCCAATACTGCTTGGATTGATACATTAAAAAATGGATGCATGCCCTTCCTACCTGCAGTCACACCTACTGACGATGAAATCTGTGAAGGAGAATCTTCTTCATTAACAGCATTAGGTGGGGGTACCTATGAGTGGAGTAACTCTGACTCTAATGGGAATATTTTGGTTTCTCCAACAGTAAATGAAACCTTCACTGTAACCATTACTTCAGATTATGGTTGTTCAGCGACAGAAGAAGTGCCCATCATTGTTCACCCTAATCCTGAACCCATAATAACTGGAGATACTATACTCTGCTTTCCTAATACATTAACCTTAGATGCAGGAGCACCTTATACAGATTATGATTGGGATCCAAATGGAGAAAACTCGCAAACGATTATGGTTGGGACTATCGGTGATTACACAGTCACCGTAACGGATACAAACAATTGCACAGGAACCGCCCAAACTACGGTTACTCCAATTGATTTGAATTTTATTCGAGAATAAATTTCTCCCCTCATTTTTATTGTAGTTACTTTGTCGCATAATTTGATGTATTATGTTGACAAAGGAAATAATAGCTAATAAATTCAAGGATCTCCAAGATGACATCTGCCATCAATTAGAACAAGCAGATGGTTCTTCATTCCATGAAGATGCTTGGGAAAGACCGGGTGGTGGCGGTGGTCGGACTCGAATCATACAAGGGAAACATATAGAGAAAGGGGGGGTGAATTTTTCTGCAGTAGAAGGAGATTTACCTGAAAAAATATCCAAGGCGCTCAACTTGCCCAAAAGTCAATTCTTTGCTACAGGGGTTTCCATTGTTCTACATCCCAGTAATCCTTTTGTCCCTATTATTCACATGAATGTTCGTTATTTTGAAATGGATAATGGCACTTGGTGGTTTGGAGGTGGAATCGATCTGACACCTCATTACATTAACAAAGAAGAAGCCCGTTTTTTCCATCATCAATTAAAAAATACCTGTGATAAACATCATTTCGAGTACTATCCCAAATTCAAGAAATGGGCAGATGATTATTTTTACATCAAACACAGAAAAGAAACAAGGGGAATCGGTGGTATTTTCTTTGATCGCCTTTCTGAAAATGATGCCTTTACAAAAGAACAAAGATTCGATTTTGTTTGGGATGTAGGAAATTCTTTTTGTCCTACCTACCTGCATTTATTTCTAAATAATAAGGAAAAGCCATTTTCAGATGAACATAAAAATTGGCAATATCTAAGAAGGGGAAGATATGTCGAATTCAATTTGGTATGGGATAAAGGAACCAAATTCGGGTTGGATACGGATGGGCGTACAGAATCCATACTGATGAGCTTACCTGCCACAGCCAATTGGGTATATAATTATCAAGCAGCAAAAGGCAGTAGGGAAGAACAGACCTTATTCCAGTTGAAAAAAGATATAGATTGGATAAACAAAATCTAATTACATTGGATAGTAATAGGGATGGTTTCTATAATATTACTCCTGTTTTCTGCCCGATCCATAATTTGGATGCGATAATACATTTCATTGGTAGAACCTGTTGGATAAGAAGCAGGTTGGCAGGGAGAAGCCAAAGGAAAATCTTCATTCTCACAACAGATACCAAAAGCTGTATTTCGAATCATTAATGTGATTTCTCCAGATATGCCATTCCCAACACCTTGCTTCGGAATCTGTGGGATCTTAAATGAAGGGACAAAATTGTTAGGTGAACGAGAATCTGCCACAAAAACATCTAAAACATTATCTTGTGGCGAAAAACCCAAATCACCATCACCATCTGTAAAGGAAATAGTGATGAGCAAGGAGTCAATGGGAATATCAGGACCATCTTGATGAATTTGAGCCTTATTGATACCTACATATTCAATAATGGGTTCATCAGGATATTCAGGTGCATCAGTACACCCCATATAAAATATGAAGGATAGGGAAATCAGAATAGAAAATAATTTATGACTCACAACACTACTATTTTAATAATCTAACGAACAAATACATCCCATTGATATAATGAGAGAACATCTAATGCATAAAATACTTCAATCCGATTCGACTGATTTTGAGTCTATAGCCCTTGAAGTTTTTAAGTATCAGTATCAATATAATCGTTTATATCGGCAATATGTTGATCTGTTAGGTGTTAAAACGCATCAAATTAATAGTATTTTTGATATTCCGCATCTCCCCATCCAGTTTTTTAAGACACATCATGTTACAACCCACGACTTTGAACCTGAAAAAATATTCACTAGCAGTGGGACGACAGGGACGGCTACCTCCAAACATCATATTAGAAATACAGATTGGTATAATCAGGTTTCCAAAAGAATATTTGAAGAAGAATATGGTTCTTTGAATCAGTTTAGAATTCTTGCCTTGCTTCCATCATATTTGGAAAGAGAAGGCTCTTCTCTCATCCATATGGTGCAATATTTTATGGAACAGAACCCAAAGAAGGGTGGGTTTTATCTCCATAATTTTGATGAATTAAAACAAGCTTTGCAACAAGATTTTGAAGGAACAACCTTATTGATAGGTGTAAGTTTTGCCCTTTGGGAATTGGCAGAAAAATATAAGACACCCCTTAAAAATACAATCGTAATGGAAACAGGAGGAATGAAAGGACGACGAAAAGAAATCACAAGGAAAGAATTACACTGGATTTTATGTGATGCCTTTAAAGTAGAGGAAATTCATTCCGAATATGGAATGACAGAATTGTTGTCACAAGCTTATTCGCAAGGAGAAGGAACCTTCATGATGAATCATTTTATGAAAACTTGGACAAGAGAAATAACCGATCCATTTGCAGTCCAAGAGCAAGGAAAAGTGGGAGCCATCAATATTATTGATTTAGCGAATATAGATTCCTGTTCATTCATTGCTACAGATGATTTGGGGAAATTAACTTCTTCCAACTCTTTCGAAATTTTAGGGCGATTGGATCAAAGTGATGTAAGAGGATGTAACTTAATGGTGTACTTGTAAGATTTAATGGAATCTATGTAAATAATAATCAAAACCGTTTTATCTTTGCGGCGATGGAAATGTTGAGCTATGTATATGAAATCCTTTTCCTCTTCTTAGGAATATATTTTTTCCTGTATTGTTCCGGCAAAATCAAATCTAAAGATCCACAGAAACAAGTCCGAATCGAAGAATTTAGGACCTCCATAAATCCATGGGGCTTAATAATGTCTGCCTTGATGATTGTAATATTTGGAGTAAATTTATTCTTGCATATTTGGAGTGAAATCAAATGAAAACATTAATTTTGAGTAATTTATACATTATTTTAATGATATATTAGATAAAGTCATTTTTGAATTTCTAATAGAAACTGCTAAATAAAACATTCAATATGAAAAAGAGTTTTTTACTAAAAACAGGCATTACGATGAAGTCCGTCTTTACCTTGATGGCTCTGTTGTTTTGTTTTGTTTCGTATGCCCAACAAGAAATACCGCTAAGGACGGTAAGGGTATATTTGGAAAGAGTCCAATTTGATGCAGGGGGAGACCAAGCATTCCAAGAGGACGTTCGTGTAAGATTTGAATGGGGAGGAGGTACAAGTGGTATCCCTGTTCGCCAATTTTTCCATGAAGTGGATGATGACACTGATGTAGGATATGGAAATAATTTTCTTTTGAGTGAAGATGTGAATGTATGTTCATCGGCACCAGGCCCCATCACAATACCTTTTAATATGGTAGAAATGTGGGAGGAGGACAATTTCTTATTCTGTGGAAGTAATGACACCTACGATCCAAATTGTAGTGGATTCATTTCAGGCTGTACCAACGATGATAGGTATTGTGCCAATCAAACAGGATCGATTACAGTCACACCTTCTATATCACCTTATTCAGTAGTTCAACAAGCCATTACATATTCATGTTCTGGTCCAAGTGTATGTGATAATTCAATAGGGTTCTTCACCTGTGATACAGATTGTAATAAAACGGTAACGACCATACTTACTTTTCGTGTAGAAGTATACGAATTGCCATTATTGGAACCAGCGGTTACCGGAGCGTCAATCTGTGAGAATACTTCAGCAAGCTTAACAGTAACTTCCGGAGCCATGCAATCAGGTTTTACCTTTGAATGGTACACCGATCCTAGTTTATCTGGAGGATCTTACTTGGGCTCCTTCACAACATATAATACGCCAAACTTATCTTCTACTACAACCTATTATGTGGTACAAGAATCACCTGATGGTTGTAGAAGTAATGCAACTCCAGTTACAGTGGAAGTAGTTTCGGCTTCTTCAAGCCCGACAGTAGCGAATAATGGACCGATTTGTGCCGGTTCTTTAGCTGAATTAACTGTTACTTCCCCCATACCTGCGGGCGGAGAAGTAATCTGGGCTTTGGATCCAAACCACGTCGATGTGATAGGTACTGGTTCTCCCTTCAATGTATCATTAACGACTACGACAACATATTATGGCTTCATTAGAAGTGGTGGTTGTTGGAGTGGAGGTGCTCCCACAACAGTATCAGTCAATTCTGATTCTGAAGCTCCAATAGTAGAAGATTTAAAAATCTGCGAAGGCAACCTAGCAACCTTGGTAATAGAAAAACCGGATGGTTCTACTGCCACAGAAGTAGAGATTTACGATGTAACAGGAACTACTTTATTGGCAACAGCACCTTTCTCAGGTGATTTTGCTTCATATTTAGCGAACAATTTGCCTTTGGCGAATTTCGATCCCAACACACAAGGATCATATGTTTTACAAATTAAATTACCGGATGTTCCTCCTTGTACTTCATTGTCTCAAGAGGTTGTAATTATTGTATTACCACAAACATTACAAGATCCAATTCCGGGTGGTCCATTTGCAACTTGCGAAGGGGATGAAATCACACTAACTGCCACAGCTCCTGATGGCGGTGATGTAGTATGGTATCCTACTAATGTAGGGAATCCATCCTCCTTATTCATAGGCTCTGACTACACGTTCACTCCGACAGCATCTGGTTCTTTATGGATTAAACAATTCAGTACAGGATGTGATAATGGCACTTTTGTAGAAGTTCCATATATCGCCAATCCCAACCCAATTGCCCCTATGATTTCTATGACTTCTGCTTGTGCAGGATTCCCCGTTACTCTTATGGGAGGAACTACTAATACACATTGGTATTCTGACCCAGTTGGTTTGAATGAAGTAGGAGTTGGAGCATCTTATACTACAGATCCTTTATTCTTGGATATGATTGTTTATGTGCAAGAAGAAAATCCAACTACGGGTTGTATGAGTGAATTCGAAGCCGTTGAAATTATGGTAGATAGAGCACCATCAACACCTAATACATTGGGAACAATGGTTTGTGAAGGAGAAAATGCAATCATACAATTCAGTGGAACAGGAGATGCAGACCATGCTTTTTGGGTTTACGATACAGATGGTACGACTCAAATAGGAGGACCTTATCCATCAACAGCAGCTTACTCTTCTCATGATTTAGGAAATCTTTTGACTTTCGGAACATACACCTATTTCGTTAGTCAAGCCAATACGGTTTCTGGATGCGAATCTAGTTTGATTCCGGTTGTCGTAACCGTCAAAGAAAACACACCGGATCCTGTTGTGAATACTCCAGCAGAAATCTGTGAAGGAGAAACCGTAACCATAACAGCATCGGGTTCAGGAGGAACCATCGTATGGTATTCTGATCCTACTACTTATGTAGCAGTAAATGCAGGTACGACTTTTACAACTCCTGTTTTAACGCAAACGACTACATATTATGTAAAGGAAATGACCTTTGGTGGTAGATGTCCAAGTGGCGTTGTACCGGTAACTGTTACTGTAAACTCTTTTGCTTCTGTGCCGGCAGTTTCTAGTAATGGACCCATCTGTGAAGGAGAAGATTTGTTATTGACTGTATCTCCGGTTGATAATAATTTCAGTTATAATTGGACAGGACCCAATGCATTTTCTTCAATGGGTGATGCTGCTACATTAACTACTTCATCATCAGGCTTGAATTCTGGTACATATACACTAGAAGTTATGGATACGGACGGATGTGCCGTTATGTTGGATATTGATGTGGTGGTTCTTCCAGGAGAACAAACAGCACCATTATTCAGTAATAGTCCGGTTTGTCAAGGTGGAACGATAGAACTTTCTACAAGCACTGTAACAGGTGCAACTTATACTTGGACAGGTCCAAACATAGGAACACAAATGACATCTGTTCCTTATTTGGAAGTATTAAATGCCGATCCAAGTATTGATGCAGGAAGCTATAATGTACAAATTAGTGGTATTGGTGGAGCATGTGGTGCTGCCAATGGTTCAACAACAGTTGTGGCTGTAACCTCTTTACCTGCGACACCTTCTACAACCAATATGACAGCTTGTGAAGGCGATAATGTTGTTTTAGCAGCATCTGGTACAGGAGGCACTTTGAATTATTATCTCCAACCCTCTAATACACCAGTTTCACCTGTAATCGGAACGTCACTAACGGCAGGGACATATACATATTGGGTAACAGAAACGATTGGAGGGTGTGAATCCGCACCTGCTCCTTTACAAGTTGATGTTACATCCAAACCACTTTCACCTATTACATCTGATATGACCACCTGTTCTGGGACCAATGTCATGCTAACTGCCGTAGCAGATAACCCGGTAATTTGGTCTTCAGATATTGCCGGAACCATGATTGTGGACCCTAATTTGGGAACACCTGCTGTAGGAACATATGTATATTATGCCTGGCAAGTGGTAAGTGGTTGTCCAAGTGATCCAAGCCCCTTGGTATTGACGGTGGAAAATATTGCATTGACGGCTCCTGCTACATCAGACATCATGGCTTGTGAAGGAGATAATGTTATCTTATCTGCATCTGCAAGTGCCGGAGGTTCATTAAATTACTATTTGCAACCATCCAATGCACCCGTTTCTCCGGTGTTGGGTACATCTCTTGCTACCGGAACATATATTTATTGGGTAACTGAAAGTATTGGAGATTGCGAATCTGCTCCGGCTCAAATCCAAGTAGATATCAATTCACAACCCATTGCTCCATTCACTTCTAATATGACGGTTTGCTCCGGAGAAAATGTTACGTTAACTGCTTTGGCAGATAATCCTGTGATTTGGTCAACGGATATAGATGGAACAAACATTTTGCCTAGTCCTAGTTTAGGTGTTCCTGCACCAGGCACTTATGTATATTATGCCTGGCAAAGTGTTGGAGGATGTTCTAGTGATCCTAGTCCATTAATTGTAGTGGTGGAAAATATCGTATTCCCAACACCAACCACTTCCAACATCACAGTCTGTGAAGGTGAAAGTGTTACTTTGTCCGCCACTGGATCGGGTAGTGGTAATTTGAATTACTATAACACAACAACAAATACCCAAGTTTCTCCGAATTTGGGAGAATTGCCGGTAGGAACGTATAATTATGAAGTAACAGAAGGAAATGGGCAATGCGAATCATTGACTGCTGCTCCATTAACGGTTACTGTTTTGGCTAATCCGGTAATACCTATGGGTAGTGTAACCAACAATGGTCCTCTTTGTGAGGGCGATATGCTAGAATTGTTTGGACCAACGGTAGCAAATGTTTCTTACGAATGGACAGGGCCTAATGGTATTCCAGTAGATCCAATTCAGAATCCGACTATATCAAATATCACGAAAGGAGAGCACCAAGGAGTTTATACTTTAGTTCTTGTAGATAATACGACTATGTGTGTTTCTGCACCCATATCTACATACGTGCAAGTAGATTATACACCTACTAGTCTAATTGCTGGTAATTCAGGAGCTGCTTGTGAAGGCAGTACGGTTGATTTATTCGTAACCAGTGTGGCGGGTGCTTCATATCAGTGGACCGGTAATGGAACGATTGATGATCCAACATCTCAAAATACATCCATTACCAATATCTCAGCGGCTGACGAGGGTATCTATTCTGTAGAGGTAACCGTTGGAAATTGTACGTCTGAGGAATTCCAAACTTTCGTGGATGTAAGTACAGGACCTAGTGTAAATGCAGGTTCTGATATTGAATTGCTACAAGGGCAATCCATTAATTTGAATGCTTCAGGAGCAATTAGCTATGAATGGTCTCCTGGAGATCACCTTAGTAATGTGAATGCTGCTAATCCGGTTTTCAGTACCAACGAGATAGGTGTTTATACCTATACGGTCACCGGGTATGATGCAGATCTTTGTTCTAGTACAGATGAAATTACCATTACGGTATCACCTAATACCAATTTGGATTTTGTGGATTTATTCACTCCTAACGAAGATGGTGTTAACGACACTTGGACGGTCACCTATCTCAATAATCTGAAAGATTATAATTTGAGTGTCTATGCCAGAGGTGGTGTGAAGGTCTTTGAATCGGAAAATTATAATAATGATTGGGATGGAACCTACGAAGGCAATGACCTTCCTGATGGCACATACTGGTATGTATTGAAAGATCTGAATAACACAGGTCAGGTATATAAGGGTGCAGTAACCATCAAGCGATAATCATCTATCCCATTTTTTAACCAACAAATTAATTGTTGAAATGAAACATATAAAAATTTATATCATCATACTATCGGTAGCATTCACCTTGAATTTGGATGCTCAACAAATACCGGTAACCAATCAATATATTTTCAATCCATATTTGTATAACCCAGCAAGGGCAGGGGAGAATGGATTCAAAAATGTAAACCTGAGCCATAGGAACCAATGGGCAGATATGCCGGATAGTCCTATTTCATTCATGGGTACATTCGATATGGGCATTAAAGATTCCAATGTTGGAATTGGTGCTATGTTGTTCTCTGATCAATTGCATTTGATCAGTAATTATGGAGCGATGGCTTCTTATGCCTATCACATCCCTTTTTCTGATGACAAGACCCATCGTCTGTCTGCGGGTTTATCGGCAGGAGTATTGAACCAACAGTTCGATTTTACCAATGCCAATGTAGAAAATGAAGCAGATGTCAGCATCTTGGATCGTACCGATAATACGGTCAATTTTGATATGGCAGCTGGTTTGAATTACCATTATAAAGGATTGAATGTGGGCGTATCCGTTCCTCAAATCTTCAATTCGAATTTGAGATATGAAGAAACAGGGAATTATGATAATGTGGATTTCACATTAGAAAGACACTTCTTGATTTCTGCTAGTTATTTGATGAGATTTGGAGCATCTAAAGCGATTTCTTTAGAGCCCATCCTTCTAGCCCGGAAAGTATCTGGAATTCCATTCCAAATTGATGGAAACCTTCTTGTAGGTTATAAGGATATGGTATGGTTAGGAGGTGGTTACCGTTCTGTGAATAGTGCATCTGAAGCGGCAGCAGCCCACGGTTCTTTGGCTTTGAGAGTTAAGGAAAGATTTACTTTGGCTTATACTTACGAAACCGTATTGGGAAGCGAAGCCAGAACGGATTTGGGAAATACCCACGAATTTACCATCGGTTACCGTTTTGGAGGAGCTAGCAATAAGGAGAAGAAAATGATGCAAAGCTTAGAAGAAAAAGTGGCTGCTCTTGAGGGGGAATTGAATTCATTGAATAATAAAGTAGATGACGAAAATGCTCAGATAAAAGAAGAAATCGCTGATTTGAACGAAAAGGTAGACAAAGGAATCGTTGATGCGGCGGCTTTGGCAGAGATGCAGGCACGTATCAAAAAGAACGAAGAGGATATTGCCGCTCTTCAAGCCAGCGATGCGGCTACCAAAGCCGAATTGGGTAAAATCAGATCCGAGTTGAATTCTACCAATACTAAGTTGGCTGGAATGGGCTCTGGAGGAAGAGGTTCTTTTTATATGGATCAGATGGGAAGCGTCTTCTTTACCAAAGGTTCTTCTAGTTTGACCCAAGAGGCAAAATCTCAATTGGATGCCATTTCTGGAACTTTAAGAGGAATGCCTTCTTTCACCTTGTTCATTTCAGGAAGTGCTAGTACAGAAGGTTCTGAAGATTATAATATGGCTTTATCAATGAGACGAGCCAATGCAGTTAAGAACTATCTGAAAACAGTTGGATTATCGAATGGTTCTTTATTTTTATTGCCTTATGGTGAAGAAGTAAATGCCGGAGGAAATACTGTTAATACCAGCGATAGAAGAGTAGATGTATTCATTACCAAATAATGATTTTTATATATTCTAAAACAAAAAAGCCACATCGTTCCGATGTGGCTTTTTTGTTTTTATGAACAATTTAATATCCTAATTGAGAACAACAAATTTCCTTGAGATAGAAAACTCATCTCCCGTTAGTTTTACGTGATAATGACCCGATGACAATTTTGAATTATTGATTGAAAACGTACTTTCATTGTTTAATACGTTTCTTTCTTCTCGATGAATTAATTGCCCGGAAGAATTGTAAATTTCAATATCCAAATTTCCAATTACTGCATCGCTTTTAATGTCTAAGAATATTCCGTTTCCATTATTTGGATTCGGATAAATGGAAGCGGAAGCATTTTGATTTAATTCTTGAGTAGGAATAGTGGAATCTTCATCAATATGAACACAATGCCCATCTGTAATAACAACATTGTTTGTTTCTGTCTGGGCTACGTTGACCATAGACTTACTTGTATTTAAAATTACGTCATCTACATACCATCCTCTACCATCTTGTAATTGGTCATAATAAAAATTAAATCTTATATAAACTGTTTCGCCACAAAATGCTCGCAGATTTGCAATAGAAGTAATGAAATTAACACTGTTACCGGCAAAGGCTTCCTCGTTTGGATTGTCTTGTATATAATCGTTGTATCCATTTTCTGTAAAATATTCTCCCAAATCAATCCAACTGAATTGGTTGTCTATGGAAATTTCCACACGGCCACCATCCCAATTGGCTTCTGTATCATATTTATGAGAAAACGATAATTCTGCATTCCCATCCAAAAATACGGGGCCCATCATTAAATATTGATTTTCTGATGGTTCCGGATCAGCCTCCAATTCTTCAGCGAACCACCTCAGATTATTCGATAGTTCTACAATTTGCCAATTGCTGAGACTGGTTGTATTTGAAATCGTCCAGTTGTCGGCTCCATTCTCTATATCGTCATTAAAAGTTTCGACGGTGTCTATTACTGTATTATTATTGATTTCCGCCTGATAGGTATATGTCAATTCTTCTCCTCTATTAAAAATTCCGATAGTTGGCCAAGTAATGGTTCCGTTGTCATGTACACCACCGTTAGATGCAGAACCTTCTACGTAGGTCATGTCTGAAGGAAGAATATCAGTAACATCTATATTTTCCAAATTATTACAATTATTACCAAATGTAAGTGTATATGTAATAATGTCTCCTAGTTCTGCCTGCGTTGTATTACTTGATTTCACAATGCTCAATCCTTCGGTGTTAGAAGGAATATCCGGAGGTAGATCGAAAGCTTCATTTCCATCAGTTACAGAAAAAGAAGTTCCTTGGCTGGCACTATAACCCAATCCTCTTCTTGCGAAAGTGTTCCAAATCAAACAATAATTAGCACCATCATTATTATTTTGATCGGCCAATATAATGGCGTCCCTCACATCTACGAAACCCGGAGAACAAGGCATTAATTTTAATCCATCCATTACCAATTGCATACAGATATTATTTCCTCCGGCTCCATGATATAAATCAGGATCATAGCCGTATGTGTCTACTAAATCCCAATGCAAATCCCAAAGCATGACACAAAGTACAGAGCCGACACCATGTACTGATACGTCGTCTTGTGGATTAGTAGGAGCATAATCTGCAATATTGGCATAAGTATGGGGATTGACGTTCATGTCAGCCGAATAAGGGTAAGTCCGGATTCCGTTTCCATCCAAAGGTTGATCCGAAGCATAAGTACCGATTCCTCTTGCTGTATTTCTATCATCAGCCATTTCATGTGTCATGATAAGCGAGAAGAAATCCGACCATCCTTCACCTCCCTGTTCATCATTAAAAAGACAAGTCGAAGCACTCGGACCGCCTGCCAAACGGTTGGAAATGCCATGTCCATATTCGTGGGCGATTACCCCATTATCCAAAGATCCATCCCGGGGTTGTTCCCCGTCTATGTTTTCTGTTGTCAATTCTGCAACAAAAGGAAATGCAACTCTTAGTATGGCACAATCTTCTTGTGAGAGCATAACAGAAGGAATGGAAACTTGATCGCCATCTGTTCCTTCACCCATCGCCATTGTTCCATCGGGCACATTATTACAAACAATAACGGCAATGGCTCCCGCATTTTCAGCAGCAAGGCATTTGACTCCAAATTGGCAATCACCTCGATCGATGAC
>JAHDDR010000033.1:13291-30679 GCA_020629255.1 Saprospiraceae bacterium
CTATATCCATTACCATTATTACCATTGTGATCTTCTTGTGCCAATACATTATTTCCTCTGGTAATGGTATATTCCGGACCCGAATTTCCATTGGTATCATGCCAGCCAAAAGGAGATGCAATAACATCAGCCGGATTGACTAAATTTTCTCTTGTTCCATGATTCGGACTTTCGATACCAAGAGGAAAAGCAAGATAGGTGTCGGGAGCAAAGGATGTTTTTGTTGGTACAGATGGAGTTGGATTTTGTGGATGCTGATGTTGGGGGTTCGAACATGAATGTTCTCCAAAATTACAAGAAATAACCATGTCCTTTTTCTCTAGTATCTTACCGTTTTCAGCATCAATAAAAATATTCCAAGCATGGAACGTTGGTTCCTGCGTCATTATAAATGCCTTCCAGCAAAGTTTTATTTCTTTTTGTTCATGATGAACAAACGCTAACTCTATGACAATGTCTTCTCTTGCTTGTGGCAAAGCAGAATAAATATATGTTTGTTCCGGATTATTCCTTACTTCCAATAATTCAGAAATGGAAGTAATATCCAAATGGTCGAAAGCTATTTCCAAAGCATTTTCATGCGAAAAGGATGGAGTAGTGGAAGGCAATCCATTTTCGATTTTTACAAATCTTTTATTGAAATTCAGGACATTTCCATTTTTATCTAAATTCAAATTCGAAATGGCATATTCTAAAGGAATACCTTCTATGGTTTGTTGTAGATAAATGTGTTCGATACCACTTTGTTTCGAAGTGTAATTATCAGACACTTCTATATTTCTGATGTCGTAATCTGTAATACCCAATTCTTCTTTATTGGATTTGATATAATCCAAGCCTTTCTGCAAATGGGTTTGTGAAATGGCTAGAAAGGGAAATGCTAAAAAAATAATAATGAATGTGAAGGTAGGTTTCATGTATCGTTTAATTTTTATGATTGAATTTACTTTGTGCTTTTAAGGATATGACAAAAAAAATACTTAACCATCGGAGAGGTTTTGTTTTATTTTAAACCTGAATCCGATGATTAAGTATTTATGAGAATCATCCCCTAAAGGATAATTATTTTATTGAAGAACAATAAATTTCTCGATAGATTTGAATTCATCCCCTTTGATATGAACGGTGTACATACCTGTAGGAAGTTTCCTATCAATCAACTCGAAAGTGGTTTCTTGATCCAAGATAGTTTTTCTGGCTTCAAAGACCAATTGTCCGGCAGCATTGAAGATTGAAAAATCAATGTCTCCGATAACCTTATCACTATGAATGGTTAAGAATAAGCTTTCCCCGTGGCTCGGGTTCGGATGGACCTTAATATCTGTAGTGCTTTCTGCTAAATTAACTGTAGGAATATTGGTATCAAAACATTGGTGATCACTTGGTATTTGCCCTTCGACTTGGACACAATTCGTTGCCGTATTTACGATACCTCCTGCTTCTGCCATAGCCAAGTTGATGATACCATTACTTGTATTGATACAAACGTCATCTACATGCCATCCTCTACCATCTTCTAATGGGTCGTAATAAAAATTGAAACGAATAAGGGCATTTTGACCACAAAACGCACTTAAATCTGCTTTGGAAACTATAAAGCTGAAACTATTTCCAGAAAATGCTTCTTCAGATGGTTCATTCTGGATATAGTCATTATATCCATTCTCTGTAAAATAGGGACCAAAATCAATCCAAGAAAGACCATTATCTATAGACAATTCTACACGACCACCATCCCAGTTGACTTCAGTATCATATTTATGGCGGAAGCTAAAGTCGGCCACTCCATTCAATAAAATAGGACCCATAGTTAAGTATTGGTTTTCAGTAACTTCACCAAAAACATCTGCTTCTAATTCTTCTGCGTGCCACACAAAACTTTGTTGGAAGTAAATTCTTTGCCAGTTACTCAAATTTGTTGTATTGGTAACCGTCCAGTTTTCATCACCACTTTCCATGTCATCATTGAATAAATTTTGATAATTGAATTCAACATCATCATTCACCACAACTTTATAAGTATAGGAGAAGTCCATTTCTGCTGTAAGGGTTGCCACTGTAGGCCAAGTTAGAACACCGTTGTTATGTGTACCGCCATCAGAAGCAGAACCGTCGACATAAGTAACATCGTCCGGAAGGTCATCTGAAATGATCACATCAGATTTATCGGTACACCTAGTGCTATAAGTAACGGTATATGTTATGGTATCACCGGGGTTTGAAATAATCACATCACTTGTTTTCGTGATTTTTACACCATCAATATCAGAAGGGATATCAAATGCTTCTTCACCATCATCAACAGAAGAAGAACTTCCTTGAATTGCACTTGCTCCCAAACCTCTACGAGCAAAGGCTTTCCAAATGGTACAATAATTCGCACCACCATAATTTACTTCATCCGCCATGATTATGGCATCTCTTACATCAGTGAAACCTGGGCTGCAAGGTTGCATTTTCATTCCATCTATAACCAACTGGTTACAAATATTATTACCACCTGTACCGTTGTATAGATCCGGGTCATAGCCATAAATATCAACTAAATCCCAGTATAGTTCCCAAAGCATAACGGTAAGTACAGAACCTACTCCATGGGGAATCGCAGCAATCTTAATACCATCATAAGTATGTGGGTTTACACTCATGTCTGTAGAATACATGTATTGACGGATGTGGGAGCCATTGGCATAAATACCGATCCCTCTTGCTGTATTTCTATCGTCACCGGCTTCATGAGTCATAGCTAGTGTGAAATAATCTGACCAACCTTCGCCACCTTGTTCTGCATTACCTAAGCAGCCATCTGCAGCCGGTCCGCCTGTTAGACGATTAGAAATTCCATGACCATATTCGTGTGTAACAATACCGTTATCCAAAGATCCATCCTTGAACCAAGGAGAATCATCCCACATATACATTTGCATTCTTCCATTTCCACCATCTGCAGGAGTGAAGAAGTTGGCGTTGCTTGTTCCTCCACCATCTTGGCACTCTGCATTTACAGCATCAAAACCGATACCTTGCCCAGAATAATTGGTACGTTGGAAATTACCACTAGCTTCATCAAAACCATAGTGGAACCAAACATCATGGATATAATTATTCCATACAAATAAATTGGTGATGGACGACCATAAATTCTCGACCGAACCATTCGTGCTAGGATCTTGACTCAAATCTTGAGTGAAAATGAAATCCAAAGAAGCGCCACCATCCGGACTTTGTCCGGGAGCATTGGCATCGTTTTGATCTTCATATGCATATACATTATTACCTCTTGTAATGGTGTATTCGGCACCAGCAACACCATCTGTATCGTGCCAACCAAAAGGAGATGCCACCGGATCGGCTGGATCTACCAATGTAACCCTTCCTCCTTGATTCGGACTTTCTACACCTAAGGGGTAAGCTTCATAAGAATCCGGAGCAAAGAAGTTGGCTGAATTGGAAACTGTACAAGTTTGTGGTTTATACATATAAAAAGGTAAATTGGAAGGTTTTTTTGGGTGATGGTCTTCCGTACATTCATCAGTATGCTCGTGATGCTTATGACCGAATTGGCATCTAACAACCATGTCTTTTTTATGGATGATTTCACCATTTGTAGCATTCACATGGACATACCAATAATTGAAATCATCATGCTGTGTTTCGATCATTAATTTCCAAGTGAGTGCAACTCCTTTTTTGCCATTGTAATAATATCTAAGCTGTGCTTTGATATCATCTTTCGACTTAGGCAATGCTGCGAAAGTTGTCGTTTGTACCAGATCATTATCCGTGGTAAGTGTTCTTGGAAATTGATTGAAAGGAACTTCCAAATCTGCTAATGCATTTTCTAGAGCTTGTTTAGCAGAAATAGTAGGTGAAGTCGCATAAGTAGCGTTACTTACATTCACAAATTTGTTATTCACATTTAGGATTTCCCCATTTGCTTTCACATTTACATTGGAGATTCTCAAATCAATTGGGATTCCAGATATGGTTTGTTGTAGATAGATGTGTTCCACACCATTGTGCTGGGTGGTGTAATGATCAGATACAACCCAATCTTTGACTTGATCTTCAGAGAATCCGTATTTCTCTTTGTTGGATGAAAGATGATCCAAGGTTTGTGCCAAACGGCTTTGTGCATTGATATTGACTGTAAGGATCAGCAATATCATTGGAACAAGAAAATTCCTCATTATAGTAAATTTGAATTTCATAGATTACGATAAAATTTAAGTTTCAGGTTAAAAGTAGATAATAATATTTAATATGTAATTATCAAATTGCCACAAATATTTATTGGGCGACAAAATAAGTCTTTATCACTACAGTCAAATTCATATATCTAATAAGAATAATAAATTTTCGTCAAATTTGTTGAAAAAATTATGGCTTGATTACCTTTGTCATTATGGCAGGGAATACTTTTGGACATACTTTTCGTATTACGACTTTCGGAGAATCTCATGGCAAGGCCATTGGTGTGATTATAGATGGTTGCCCTTCAGGTTTATTATTAGACATATCTTTCATCCAAAAAGAAATGGCTAGGAGAAAGCCCGGCCAATCCAAAATTGTGACCCAACGCAAGGAAGAAGATCAGGTAGAAATTCTTTCCGGTGTTTTTGAAAACAAAACGACCGGCACTCCCATCCATCTGTTGATATGGAACAAAGACCAACGCTCCAAAGATTATTCGCATATACAAGATAAATACAGGCCTTCGCATGCCGATTTTACTTTTGATGCCAAGTGGGGGCATCGGGATTATAGGGGCGGAGGTCGATCATCTGCACGGGAAACGGCAGCACGGGTAGCTGCCGGAGCTATTGCCAAACAATTGTTGTCTCACTTTGGCATCCATATGAATGCCTATGTATACGCAGTAGGAGAAATTGAAATGGATATTCCTTATGATAAGTTGAATATGGATGTAGTCGAGTCTAACCCTGTTCGATGTCCAGATTCTGTTTTTGCTGAAAAAATGGAAGATTACATTAAGAAAGTTCGGAAGGATGGGGATACAGTAGGTGGTAAAATTGCTTGTTATATCAAGGGGGTTCCAGCAGGGTGGGGGGAACCGGTCTTTGATAAACTCCACGCCGATTTGGGCAAAGCGATGTTGTCCATCAACGCTTGTAAAGGCTTTGAGATTGGTTCGGGTTTTTCAGGCACAAAGATGAGAGGTTCGAGTCATAATGATTTGTTTGAAAATGTAGAGGGTACAATAAAGACAAAGACCAATTTCTCAGGAGGAATCCAAGGAGGTATTTCTAATGGAGAGGATATTTATTTCCATATGGCATTCAAGCCGGTGGCTACGATCATCCAAAAACAAGATTCGGTAGATAGAAATGGAAATCCTACAAAAGTAAAAGGAAAGGGAAGGCATGACCCTTGTGTAGTACCTCGTGCAGTGCCAATTGTTGAGGCAATGGCAGCCCTCGTTTTAGCAGATCATATGCTCCGACAAAGGAGTTCTCGTTTATAATTGTTCTATTCGTCTAATATATTTTCCCTTTTCATCGTGATTTGATCAATATTGGTAGGATATTCGGTTGGGTCTTTGATCCAAAATCGTACCTTTGCGGTTGTTTTTAATATATGGGTTTCATTCCTGATATAAAATCAAATAGAACATACTGATTTACAAGCGATGAAAGATAAGAACGGACTTATAGGTTTTATTTTACTAGGACTTTTGATGCTCCTTTATTTTTATGTGAGCAACAATGATTATCAAAAGCATTTGGACGAGCAAAGGGTAAAGGACTCTTTGGCTTTGGTCGAGTTGGAAAAAACGAGAATCCAAGATTCTTTAACTCAAATCTCTACGGCAACTACTGCCGCAGATACCAGCCAAGCATCTGTCATGGAGCAAGATTCTCTTAAAGACATGAGGTTGATGGTCCAATATGGAGATTTTGCCATGTCTGCCGCTGATGGAAATGCTGGAGAAGATATCGTCATGGAAACCCCGAAAGCCATCTTTACTTTTAATAGTAAGGGAGGAATGATAAAGAAGGTGAAACTCAAGGAGTTCAAGAAAATTAATTGGGATGAAAACAAGGAGAAAATCGAATCCGACCTATTGTTGTTGGAAGATCAAAAAAATAAATTTTCTTTTAATATACCCATAAAAGGTGTTGCCAATCCCATTTCAACCTCCGATTTGAATTTCACCCCCGTAGAGAAAAATGGAAATAAAATTGTTTTCCGTGCCTTTGCTGGAAGTACGAACAAATATCTAGAACAAACCTACACCATTAAAAGCGATTATATTCTCGATTATGATGTGAAATTGGTGGGATTGGAAAATGTATTACAAGGGAATGCAGAATACATCGAACTCGAATGGGATAACTATTTAGATAAGATAGAAAGAGCCGTCGATTATGAAAAATCCTACACAACGGTCTATCATAAATACAAGGAAGGCAAGTATACATATTGCAGTTGTAGAGGGGATGACGAAATCAAGAAAGAGAAAGCGACCGAGTGGGTATCCCACTCCAATCAGTTTTTTAATACCAGTTTGATTGCCAATCCGGACAGAGCTTTCTCTTATGTAGAGAACGAAACCAAAATGATGGGGGAAGACTCTGAGGATTTGAAGTTGCTTCGAACCAAACTCCATCTTCCATTAGCGAACAATCAATTCGGAATGCAGATTTATTCCGGACCCAACGAATTCAACAGGTTGGCGGCCTTCAATAATGAACTTGAATATATTATTCCTTTTGGTAGTAGTATTTTAGGTACCATCAATAGGTGGGTTATCCGTCCCCTATTCAATTTCTTTTCTTCCTTCTTCGGAAGTATGGGCTTGGTCATTATACTCGTAACATTCTTAGTAAAAATGTTGCTGTATCCTTTGACCTACAAAATGCTTTATTCCCAATCGAAAATGGCAGCTCTGAAGCCTAAGATCGAGGAATTGAAGAAAAAAATCGGAGATGATCCCCAAGCATTGCAAGTAGAGCAAATGAAATTGTATCGCCAAACAGGTGTGAACCCCTTAGGTGGTTGTATGCCAATGATTCTTCAAATGCCCATTTGGATTGCTCTATACCGATTTTTCCCGGCAGCGATAGAATTCCGACAAGCGAGCTTCCTTTGGGCGGATGATTTGGCATCGTACGATGTTTTTGCTTGGTTGCCTTTCCATATTCCGATGTATGGGGCACACATCAGTTTGTTTACTATTTTATGGGCCATCACTACCTTGATTTATACCTATTATAATTCGAAGCATTTGGATATGACCGCCAATCCAAGTATGAAATATATGCAATATTTTATGCCGGTGATGTTCTTGTTTTTCTTCAACAGTTTGGCGGCTGGTTTGACTTGTTATATGTTTTTCAGTAACTTGATGAACATCGCCCAGACCATCATTACCAAGAATTTTATTATTGATAAGGAAAAAGTCTTGGCAGAACTCGAAGGTTTCAAAGCGAAACCGAAGAAGAAAGGTGGTTTCCAAGATCGACTTTCGAAAGCATTTGAAGAGGCTCAGAAAGCTCAGGAAATTAGGCAGCAGGAAATGGCGAAGAAAAAGAAGAAAAAATAAACTCTTGAAATATAAACTTTATATATTTTTGATATCGATTTTGTTCCTGTGGTAGGAAACGAGCAAAATATGTTGTAGCCATGCCCGAGTCGGAACGGGTAGAAATAGAAATCGATACATTGCATCAAGAGGAGTCCGAAATAAAAGAAATTCCGATTAAATTAGATAAATACACGGTTTTGTCTTTGAAAAAGGACGCTTGTTACATGAGGTGTAAGGAATATGAATTGAAAATCACGAATGAAGGTCTGGCCTTTTATCATTGCAAAGCAGAATGCTATCCACTAGGGAGTGGGCATTATTATGCCTATATCGGCAAAAATAAATCGGAAGAATTTATTCATTATATTGAAGAAAATAAAATCGTTTCCTTATCGGAAAAATATCCTACCCATGGAAAACCCGTAGAGGGTATTCCATTAACGACCCTTCAATTGGGTTTTGATAATGGTGATGTCAAGACCATTGAGAACTACCACCATGCACCCAAAGAAATCCTCGTTTTGCAAGAAATGGCGGAAACGCTAATTTCAGATTTGGAATGGGAACGGAGTATAGAATAATACCCGATTACACATTGAAACGGAAATGCATGATATCTCCATCCTCTACAATGTATGTTTTTCCTTCTACACCCATTTTACCCGCTTCTTTTACAGCTGCTTCCGAACCTAAAGAAACATAATCATTATATTTGATGACTTCTGCTCGAATAAACCCTTTTTCGAAATCGGTATGTATGACACCGGCTGCCTGAGGTGCCGTACTGCCTAGTTTGACCGTCCATGCCCTAACTTCTTTTTCTCCGGCTGTGAAGTAGGTAATCAACTTCAGCAAGCGGTAACAAGAATGGATCAATTTATTGACACCAGGCTCTGAAAGACCCATATCTTCTAGGAATTCCATTCTTTCTTCTTTGGTTTCCAACTCGGCGATATCCGCTTCAATACCAGCACTGATGAGGATGACTTCGGCTCCTTCATCGGCAACAGCTGCTTGGAAACGTTGGGTAAGTTCATTGCCATCCTGAACCGAATCTTCGTCTACATTGCAAACGTAAAGTATCGGCTTGGCGGTTAACAACATCATGGATTTGAACAAATCTATTTGATCATCTTCCAACTCTAGGCTCCTTGCCGGTTTTTCCGCTTCCAGATGCTCCAAAATCATTTGACCGGTATCTACTAATCTCACGGCCTTTTTTTCCCCGGCTTTAGCATTTTTCTTGAGTCGCTCCAAACGTTTTTCTACAGTGTCGATATCCTTGAGGATTAACTCTAAGTCAATGGTCTCCTTATCCCGTACCGGATCGACTCCTCCATCCACATGTACCACATTTCCATCTTCAAAACAACGAACCACATGGACAATTGCATCAACTTCCCTAATATTCGCCAAGAATTGGTTACCCAAGCCTTCCCCTTTGCTCGCACCCTTTATCAGCCCGGCAATATCAACAATCTCGACGGTAGTGGGTTGTACTTTTTGCGGATTGACCAAATCTGCTAATTGATCCAAACGTGCATCCGGAACAGTAATGATACCTACATTAGGTTCTTTCGTTGCAAATGGATAATTTGCCGCCAAAGCCTTTGCAGATGTCAAGGCATTGAATAAAGTTGATTTTCCAACATTAGGTAGTCCAACAATTCCACATTTAAGAGCCATTTTATATTATTTTTGATGCCTGATCACGAAAATCAGACAAGGATGATCGAAATTCGGGTGCAAATATAGAACTTTAGGGTTTGTGATGCTAACGAATCTTTAAATTGTAAAACATGAATTATCTCGCCCATATTTTTTTGTCCCATCAAAATCCTGAAATCATGATGGGGAACTTCTTGGGCGACCTCATCAAAAATAAAGAATACAAACAATTACCTCCTTCGTTGCAAAAAGGAGTAGAGCTACACAGGAAGATAGATGTGTTCACAGATAATCATGAGGAAGTAATGAAAATGATTGATGTTCTGGAGCCTTGGCATCATAAATATTCACCGGTGGTGGTCGATATTTTTTTTGATTATTTATTGTTCAATAATTGGGGACAATATGCTAATCAATCTACACAGGAATTAGCGAATTGGTGTTATGATGTAATTCATAATTATGAAGAATTCATACCGGAGAGACATAAAGAAAAAACCCGCAAAATGATCGAATATAATTGGTTGATTTCTTATGGTGATTTGAAAGGACTGCACCATACTTTCTTAAGAGTGAAGCAAAGAGCGAAATTTGATAGTCAATTTGAATTGGCAACCGGACACTTAAAAGAGAACCTCGATATTTTTGAGGGATATTTCAACCGTTTTTTTCCCGATGTGATGATTATGACAAAAGATTTTATAAATCAGTTACCTTTGCAGCCTAAATAAACTATCCATGAAAAAACCTTTAATTTTAGTGACCAACGATGATGGTATTGTTTCGAAAGGCATTCGAGAATTAGTAGATGTTGTAAAAGAAATAGGAGAAGTGGTTGTTGTGGCTCCGGATTCTCCTCAATCGGCGAAAGGTCATGCTATTACAATTACAGATCCGATACGCATTCGAAAAGTGGATGTTTTTGATGGAATAGATTCTTATGAATGTTCCGGCACCCCTGTTGATTGTGTAAAAATAGCAAGGAATGTTGTACTGAAAAATAGGCAAATTGATCTTTGTGTTTCCGGAATTAATCATGGTTCGAATGCTTCTATCAATGTGATTTATTCGGGAACTATTTCTGCTGCAATGGAAGCATCGTTGGAAGGAATAAAATCCATTGGTTTTTCTTTGTGTGATTTTTCCCATCAAGCCGATTTTTCTCCCTGTATTCCCTATGCTGAAAAGATAATTCATTGGGTGTTGGAAAATGGAGCATCGCCCACGAATTTAATTAATGTGAATTTTCCTAAAACAAATGATATTAAAGGAATAAAAATTTGCAGACAAGCCAAAGCAAGATGGATAGAGGATTTCCAAGAAGGGGTCAACCCTTTCGGAGAAAAATATTATTGGCTGACGGGTAAATTTGTGAATGAGGATGCTAGGGAAGATGCAGACATCAATGCTTTGGATGCCGGATTTGTTTCGGTTGTCCCCGTACATCATAACCTTACACATACTCATACGTTGGATCACGGAATTTTGGAAGAATTAAGTAAAATATAATCATACATTATGGAAAAAGATTCGTTCGGGTTTGGTGTTTTAGTTTGTATTATTTTACCAATAATCGGATTTGTTATTTGGTGGGGAATTAATTATTCTTTAAGGTTGGCCGAGGTGATGGATCGCTTTGGGAATATTTTTCAATTTTCTGAAAAAACAATCGTGCTTACTTCCTTGTGCCTGAATTTAATTCCATTCCATTATGCTAAAAATAATAAATTAGACACCCTATTGAGAGCCGTAGGAGTGGTTACTGTTTTAATGCTTTTGTTCTGGGCTTATTATTACGGAGTTTTTAAGATTTTTTAATTCTTGAAATATTTTATTATAGCAGGGGAGGCGTCCGGAGATATGCATGGAGCCAATTTAATTCATGCTATCCAACAACTCGATGACGAATCAGAGTTTGAGTTTTTTGGTGGGGATAAAATGGAGAATAAATCCGGGAGTAAACCATTAAAACATATTTCGGAATTAGCTTTTATGGGCTTCGTAGAAGTCTTGGTAAATATCAGAGCCATTTTAAAAAATATTTCTTTTTGTAAAAATAAAATATTAGAATTCCAGCCCGATGCCTTAATCCTAATAGACTATCCTGGATTTAATTTAAGGATAGCCAAATGGGCGAAAAAAAATAACATTAGAGTCTATTATTATATTTCTCCGCAAATTTGGGCTTGGAAAACAAAACGCATCCATACCTTGATGGAGGTCAGTGAAAAAATGTATGTCATTCTTCCTTTTGAAAAAGATTTTTATAAAAAATACAATTACGATGTCGAATTTGTAGGACATCCGTTGCTGGATGAAATTCAAAAAAAAGAATTTAAAAGTATAAAAAAAGAAAAGCCGATTATAGCATTATTGCCGGGGAGCAGAGAACAAGAAATTAAAACCATTCTCCCAATCATGTTAAGCATCGTCGACTCTTTTCAGGAATGTTGTTTTTTGCTGGGGAAAACTCCAAATGTTTCTTTGGAATTTTATCAGAAAATTATTCAGAATAAAAAAATAGAAGTCGTAGAAAATAATACGTATGGTTTGTTGTCTTCGGCTCATATAGCCATCGTTACTTCAGGAACGGCAACACTAGAAACAGGACTTTTTAAAGTGCCACAAGTGGTTTGTTATAAAGGGAGCAAAATATCTTATTGGATGGCTAAGAAATTAGTTAAACACATTCAATATATTTCATTAGTGAATCTTATTTTGGATAAGCCATTGCTTAAAGAATTAATCCAAGAAGAATTGACAACAGAGAATTTGAAAAAAGAATTACATTTTTTATTGGAAGAAAAAAATAGAGGGAGAATTATTAAAGGATACCAAGAACTGAATAAAAAATTATCCAAAGAAAATGCATCTTTAAATTTGGCGGAATCCATCTTTTCTGATATGTCATCCACAAAATGAAATACGGCAAGGAATTTAATTTCCTTGCCGTATTTTAAATAAGGGTGAAATTCAAGCAAATTTAAAACGAAGGGCAACCTTTTCTTCCACCTCTTAATCTACCGCGACTTCCCACCAAACCATTGTCCGTGAAATTGTAAGAAATAAAAACACCGGAAATAATATACCAATCATTATCCGTAGGGTCGCCTCTACCCGTTCCATTTGAAGGAGGGTTCTCATCCGGATTTATTTCGTCTCCTCTCCAAGACAATTCCGCTGCTAATTCGCCATTACTCGAAGCAAGAGCCGTCAAATCAACATATGTTGTACTTACATCATCCAAATAATCAGTAAATGTTTTTCGGAAGCCTAATTCAAATCCAACATTCCATAAATCATTGATGGCATATTTCACACCCGCTCCAAATGGAACCGAAAATTGGAATGTCTTATATTTATCGGGTCTGCCTTCCATGCCTTGCCCTTCAGTACCCAGAGGTTGCAATTTAATCCAATCTCCTTGGTAGTTCGTCTTTGGATTGAATTTGTAGCCGGCAATTCCTACAAAAACATAAGGTGAAAATGTTTTCTCAAGATTATAAGGTCTATAGCCTAAAATATTAATCTCCCCGGCAAGTCCAAATTCAATGATATTCGATTTGAAGCTTAAATTTCTATAATCTTTATAGCTGCTGCTCCCTCTGCTATCATCTGCCGAAATTTTAGCATAATTGATACCCCCTCGTATACTGACCCATTTCCCGATATTATATCGGGCAAAAGCACCTCCGGCGAAGTGCATCTGTCCCAAACTTGTCCATAAGCCCGAGGGAGCTAGATCACCAAGGTAATTGGAAGCACCAACCAATGCACCCACTTCTAATTGTGCAGACATCGACAAAGGCAAACAAAGAAGGAGGGAGAACATCCAATTCTTCAATTTCTTCATAAATTCATGATTAAAGTTGAATAAAATTAATGCAAGTTTTCTGGAATTATGACGTAATAACCGAACAAAAATAACGCATTGGATTCTTAATGTTCTAATCAGAAACGTTATTATTTATCTATTTGTCACTTCAAAATACTACGCAAATTTTATATTTAAATATTATTGTTTTATAAATAAAAGATTATCAGCTTTTTATAATTGTAGTATTACGCTTTAAATCCATATTAAAATTTCGTATTACTATGATAATTCCTTATCTTTGCGTAGATTTTTAAAAACATAATACAAATCAGAGATTGAATGGCTTCTCCAAGGATAATTCCCATTAGTTTAGAAGAAGAAATGAAAACCGCATACATCGATTATTCGATGTCTGTTATTGTTTCTAGAGCATTGCCGGATGTTCGTGATGGTCTCAAACCTGTTCACCGAAGAGTTTTATTCGGAATGAATGGTTTAGGGCTATCTTATAATAAATCCCATAAGAAATCTGCACGTATTGTAGGAGAGGTTTTGGGAAAATACCACCCCCATGGCGATTCCTCCGTTTATGATACGATGGTCCGGATGGCACAAGACTGGTCTTTGAGGTATCCCCTAGTGGACGGTCAAGGGAACTTTGGTTCTATGGATGGTGACAGTCCGGCAGCCATGCGTTACACAGAGGCGCGTATGAGGAAAATCACCGATGAAATCCTAGCAGATTTGGATAAGGACACGGTCGATTTTGCCTTCAATTTTGATGATACATTAAAAGAACCTACGGTTCTGCCTTCTAAAATACCCAACCTCCTTATTAATGGAGCGTCTGGAATTGCAGTCGGTATGGCGACCAACATCCTCCCGCATAATTTAAGCGAAGTAATTGATGGAACGATAGCTCTTATCGACAATCCGGAAATTACCATGGATGAAATCACCCAATTCATCAAAGGACCGGATTTCCCTACCGGAGGAACCATTTATGGTTATGATGGCGTAAAGGAAGGTTTAGAAACAGGAAGGGGGCGTGTAGTATTGAGAGGAAAGGCCGACATCCAAGAAATAAATGGAAGGGAAAGAATCATTGTGAATGAAATCCCATACCAAGTCAATAAAGCACAACTGGTGGCCAAGATTGCCGACTTGGTCAATGATAAGAAAATAGAAGGCATTTCTGATATCAGGGACGAATCTGATAGAAAAGGATTGAGGATTGTGGTAGAGGTGAAAAGAGATGCTATGGCAAATGTAGTGTTGAGTAAGCTCTATAAATATACACCTTTACAAACATCGTATGGAGTGAACAATGTGGCTTTGGTCAATGGGCGTCCGGTCTTATTGAACGTTAGGCAAATCCTGGAAGAGTTTGTGAAATTCCGCCTAGAAGTTGTAGTTCGTAGAACCCAATATGAATTAAGGAAGGCAGAAGAAAGAGCACATATCCTTGAAGGGTTAATGATAGCCCTAGATAATCTGGATGCTGTGATCGCATTGATTCGTGCTAGTAAAACACCTGAAGAAGCAAAACAAGGGTTGATGAAAGAATTTGGTCTTTCAGAAATTCAGGCGAAAGCCATATTGGACATGAGGCTTCAGAAATTAACGGGTCTTGAACGAGATAAAATCAAAGCCGAGTATGAAGAAATCATGGCAAAGATTAATCGTTACAAGGAAATCTTAGCGAATGAAGGCATCCAAAGAGACATCATAAAAGGGGAGTTGAGCGAAATCAAGGAGAAATATGGGGATGAAAGAAGGAGTGATATCAATTATGCTGGTGGAAATATCCGTATAGAGGACATGATTGCGGATGAGGAAGTAGTAATCACCATTTCTCATTTGGGATATATTAAAAGAACCAAAACGACTGAATTCAGAACCCAGGGGAGAGGTGGAAAAGGAGCCAAAGCATCCAAAACCAGAGATACGGATTTTGTAGAACACATTTTTTCTGCAACAACTCATAATTACTTGCTTCTGTTTACCGAAATGGGGCGTTGTTATTGGCTTCGGGTCTATGAAATTCCGGAAGGTTCCAAAACATCAAGTGGAAGGATCATCCAAAATATATTGTCCATTCCAAAAGATGATAAGGTCAAGGCATATATCAAAATCAAGGATTTGAAAGATGAGGAATTCTTGAACAACAATTATGTCATGTTCTGTACCAAGAAAGGAATCATCAAAAAAACGTCTGTCGAGGCATTTTCCAGACCGAGGATGAATGGTATCAATGCGATAACCATCCACGAAGGGGATCAATTACTAGAAGCCAAACTGACCAATGGGCAAAAAGATGTGCTGATTGGTGCCAGATCCGGACAAGCCATCCGTTTCCACGAATCCAAAGTCAGATCGATGGGAAGGACTGCTGCCGGGGTAAGAGGTATCCGACTCCAAGAAAAAGGAGATGATGCGGTTGTAGGATTAGTAGTAATGGAAGAAGGAATTGAGGACAAAAAGATTCTGGTCATTTCTGAAAAAGGAAGTGGTAAAAGGACTAATTTAGAAGAATATAGACAAACAGGAAGAGGTGGAAAAGGAGTCAAAACGATACAAGTAACCGAAAAGACCGGTGCTTTAGTAGCACTGAAAGCCGTCGAAGATACAGATGATTTGATGATCATCAACAAATCGGGGATTAGCATTAGAATAGCTGTTGAAACATTACCGATTCTAGGAAGAGCCACACAAGGCGTCCGAGTGATAAAAATCAACGATGATGATGCCATTGCAGATGTAGCGCTTTTGGATGGTAGCGATGAAGAGGAAGAAAATGAGAATATTGAGATGGTAGAAGATCCAAATACAGAAGCGAATACAGAGGAAGACGGAACAGAAAACGATGAAGAATAGAGGATATTTCCGTTAATGATGATTATTTAATCTTACATTAAAACAATTTGTCATTATCTTAACCATTAATTTTAACAGAATTTTCGAAATTCGCAGAGAATTATTTATTTGTAAATAAACATCTAGTAATGAAAAAATACTTTTTAACGTTCTTATCCCTGGCAATATTATCTATTGGCCTAACTGCCCAAAAACTTCCTAAATCAGTAAAAGATGCTAAAAAAGCAATGAATGCTGCCAATTATACAGAAGCATTATCATTGATTGATAAAGCATTGGAAGATGAAGCTACGGCGAATATGTCGGAAGCTTGGTCGGTAAAAGGAGATATCCTAAGTGGGTTCTTAGCCGCGGATGCAGCTGAAATACAAAAATTAATAATCACACAAGGACAGTATGATGTAAAAGGAGCAGAGCACATCGGTGCTGCTTTTGATGCTTATAAAACCTCCTTGGACAAATCTTCAGAGGGAGATAAAGGAAGCAAGGCATCCATCAAAGGTCTTGTTGGAATGGTTGCTAGTTTGAATGAAGTTGGACTACACCTTTATAATGGAGGTAAATATGACTTGGCTTTCAATGCTTTCAATACGATTCTAAAATCTAGAAGTCTTTTATCCACAATTGGGAATAAAAGTATTTTATCTAATACTGATGATTTCAATCTTATGCAGTACTATGCTGCATTGAGTGCTTCGAATGCAGGTACGCCTGATAAGGCAATGGATTTATTCCAATCTTTAGTCGATGCAGGATACAATAAACCAATGCCTTACCAAGAACTTTTCAAAGCAAAAATTGATACGGATGAACAAGCTGCTTTGGATGTATTGGAGAAAGGAAGCAAAGCTTGTGCAGATGATCCCGATAGCCAGAAAGCATTCCTTTTTTCTAAAATCAATCATTATTTGAAAAAAGGAGAATACACGAAATTGGAAAACTTGATCCAAGATGCTATCGCAGCAGAACCTGACAATGTATCCCTTTATTTTGCTTTGGGTACGGTTTATGATCAATTGTACCAAGGAGCCGTAAAAGATCAAGATGTCTCTAAATCTGATGAATACTTTAAGGAAGCAGAAAAATATTATTCAAAGACTTCCGAACTGAACAAAGATCATGCTGACGCCCATTATAATTTAGGAGCCATGTATTACAATAAGGCTACTTACTTGAATGATGAAATCAAGCGATTGGATGAAGATATGAGTAGTGCCGGTATGAAGAGATGGGAAGAATTAAAAGAAGTTCAAAAAGGACATCTGCTTAGTTCAAAACCTTATTTTGAAAAAGCACTCCAAGTAAATTCTAATCACACGGGAGCCATGACAGCCCTTAAAGGTATTTCTGCTTACTTGAATGACAAAGCCGGAATCGATAAATATTCAAAAATGTTAGAGGCTGCAGGAGCGAACTAATCATGAAGTTGTTTAAAAAGTATTCAATAGTTGCTGGGCAAAGTCATTGAAAGCCAAAT
>JAHDDR010000034.1 GCA_020629255.1 Saprospiraceae bacterium
AACCTTTATCTTTTAAATATTGTGCTATTTGTACCGCATTGGTGGCGGCTCCTTTCCTCAGGTTATCCGAAACAATCCACATGTTCAATGATTTTTCAGCAGATTCATCACGCCTGATTCTACCAACGAATACCTCATCTTTGTCTTTGGCATGCAAAGGCATCGGATAGACAAAATTGTCTATGTCGTCCTTAACAAGGACACCATCTGTCTGTTCTAGGATGCTTCTGATTTCATCCACATCAAAATCATTTTTGAAGGTGATGTTGACACTTTCGGAGTGTCCTCCTTGTACGGGTACACGAACAGCCGTTGCTGTAATGCGGATATTGGAATCGCCGAGGATTTTTCTCGTTTCATGAACCAATTTCATTTCCTCTTTGGTGTAACCGTTCTCCAAGAAAATATCACAATGAGGCAAACAATTGTCTAGGATAGGGTAGTGGTATGCCATTTCATAGTCTGATGTCGCACCTGCTTTTTCTGCTTCATATTGGGCGACAGCTTTAGCCCCCGTCCCCGTAATGGACTGATAGGTAGAAATGACTAAACGCTCAATACCATACTTTTTGTGTAGTGGAGCCAGAGCCACCACCATTTGAATGGTAGAACAATTGGGGTTGGCTATAATCTTATCTTCCTTGCCCAACAAATGGGCATTGATTTCCGGAACGACTAATTTTTTGTCGGGATCCATTCTCCAAGCAGAAGAATTATCCACGACGGTCGTCCCTACGGCTGCAAATTTTGGAGCCCATTCTTTGGAAACACCACCTCCCGCAGAAAAGATAGCTAAATTCGGTGCGGCAGCAACAGCATCTTCCATACTTATTATTGTATAATCGTTCCCTTTGAAAGAAAGAGTTTTTCCAACAGAACGCGATGATGCTACGGGTAAGAATTCGGAAAAGGAAAAATCACGTTCTTCCAATACTTCCCGCATCACTTGGCCTACAAGGCCGGTGGCACCAACTAAGGCTATTTTCATATTTATATTATTTCTGATATTAAGAATTGCAAAGGTATGGCTTTTGGTATAAAGTGTAAAGAGGAGACAAAAAGGAAATGGTACATTGTTTTATATTGTTGCGGGTATATTAGAGGAAACTCTTACAGGCAAATCGAAATAGAATGTAGAGCCTTCACCTAATTCTGATTCCAAACCGATTTTGCCTTGGTGTAGGTTGATGATTTTTTTGCAAATGGCCAATCCAATTCCTGTTCCGGATGCTGTGTTGGAATTCGAAGCCCTATTGAATAATTCGAAGACCTCATCGAGCTCTTCTTCTGGGATTCCTTGTCCATTATCCTTAATGTAGATGGTTGCCCGATTATTTTTCTCTTTATACTTAATTTCTATTATGGGTGCCTTTTCTATGGTGTATTTAATACCGTTCCCAATAATGTTTTGGAACAATCTGATAAGGGTATTTTTATCTCCTAACAGGGTGATATCTTGATTAGGGTATATGATTTTTGCTTTTTTCTCTTGAATGGTATAATGGAGGTTCATGGTTGAAATATCCAATAATTTGTGAAGGGATAATTCTTTAAATGAAATATCTTGTTTGCCTATCCGTGAAAATTCCAATAGGGCATCGATCATTCGAGAAAGTCTTTGGGCTCCATCTTCGATATGATGGACAAACAAATTTCCCTTTTCATCAAGGACATCGCTGTATCTGTTACGGAGAAGGCCACTGTAAGAACTCATCATCCTGAGGGGTTGTTTCATGTCGTGAGATGCCACCGATGCGAATTGTTCCAGTTCCCTATTCGATTGTTCTATTTGTCTTTCCTTTTCTTTTAGAGGACTCACATCCCTTGCTATGAGTATGTATCCTATTGGTGTTTCATTGTCAATAATTCGTGTACATGAGGCGATGGTAGGAACAGAATTATTACCTATCTTCAAATTTAATTCGATGTCCTTTATCTTCATTGAGGTATTTTGTTCTAAAAAAGAGTGGAGTTCATCATTATGGATTATTTGCTGAATGGACTGGGTCAAAATAGAATCTTGATTTAGTAATTGCTTTACTTTATGATTGTAATTAATAATCTTCTTTTCGGAAGATAAAAGGAGCAAGAAGTTATCCATCACCTTTGATACGTGTTGATTGAGTATATCTTCTTTTTGTAGCAGAAAGTGGTGCTTTCTTAAACCATAGGCAAAGCCCGAGATGAAGAGAGTAACCACCACCATGCTGATGTTATACTCCAGATAAATATTGCCAAACAATATCCGGATTACCATAATGGCAACTAAGGGTAGAAATAAGGAAATGACAAAGTAGTTGAGGAGATTTCTTCTATAAATATCATTCGATTTCTTATAATGATACATGGCTTGCCATGTAACGAATGCAGCAATGGAAGCTTGGGCGGCATAGCGCAAAATCATGTATGGGGTTCTGTCAAATGTCATATGGAATATATGATTTTCTTTTTCTATATGAGTGTTGTCTAGAAAGAATAATAAATCAGCTGCACAAAAGAAAAAACACATTCCATATAAAAAGTATAAAATGGGTTTCTTGAAAATGGATTCGTCACATATTTGAATAATGAGGGCAATTAATAAGACTCCAATCATCCAAGAAGCCGTTGTAACGAAGAGTGTCCATAATTGAAATTCTTCTATGGTTTCAGAAGAGGTGGCAGACATCATACTTAATGAGAGTACAATGATACCAGAACAAAATATAGAAAAGATTTTTTTGAGTTGTTTTTCTATTTCATAAAATTGTAGGATATGAATTACTAGCAATGTAGCAAGTATACAAAAAATGGATATAGCTTTTGATAGGATCATAAATTATGGGTACATTCAAATATGTAACAGTAAAAGAAATCGACTTTTTTGTTATATCATCAATCATAATGCCATAATTAACTAAAAAGATGATAACAATACAAATGGCGATTCAATCTTATTTGAATCGCCATTTAGGATAAAGAACGTAAAATTTACAAATCCTTATTTATTCAGTTCATCTAAGCTGATGGTGAGGGGTTCACTCATATAATGGCTAGGGTGGCTGCTTACACCTACAGCATTTTCTGCCACAAGGTAGTATTCCATACTTCGGGCTTTGCCTTCGGGTTTGATTTCCACACCGAAAACTTTATCGCCGGCTTTACCATCATTACTATTGCCATCATCTTTCATATAAGCTACTTGGTACAATTCGTCCGAACTGAATCGATAATGAACCCTTACTTTCTTAGCATGTTTTTCTACATTACTATTAATGATGAAAGAATTTACCGTATTACTAGAAAATTTTTCTCTACCCAAAACAGTCACATCGCCAATTTCTGGAGCAAAGCCTCTTACTTCAGCGTGTTTTTTCAAGAATTTCACACGTTTGGACATCAATTCGACCAAACCTGGAATTTTACTTCGCTTTCCTATGGTAGTCGTCAAACTACTTAAGAATTGTTCATGTTTGTAATATTTGAATTTATCACGGAACATATCTGCAGTAATAAGTTTCTGTAATTCTTTGGCTCTTTTTTCGTATTGACCCTCTAAGAAATTATCCTGAAGGATGGTTTTGACATGAGAAACATATATCTTTCGATAATATGGATCTTTAAGTAATTTGCTGATTAAGGGTTTTGAGTCGTTGTCCGAATGAAGGAAGGGATCCAATTCTTGCAACTCTTCCAAACTTAGGGAACTCCCTTTGAATTTTATATTCTTGTAGGAACCGAAACATAGATTCATATCCCTAACAATAGGAACAAAGCGTCCGTGGGCATCTTGATACAAGTAATAGTTTTCGCTATAATCTCCGGCATAGCTGTTCAGGTTTACCAGAACATTGTTGAAAGCATGCATCCAAAGCACCTGATCCACATCTAAAACCGTTTCCAATTTCCTTACATCACCCTGTAAAGCCTTGGTTAGACCGATGAGGTCATCCCAACCGTCTTCAGATTTGATTTCGTAATTGTTCATATAACAGGAAGCATCGTCTTCGTAGACCAATGTTCCGGATACTTTTTTCTTGCAGCCTTCTTCTTCTTTTACATCATCATCGGGGCGGGAGCATTTGAAGAAGGTATTTTCGCTGGACTGGAAGTTCTTTTCTAAGAAAGTGTCGTCCACATATTCGATGTTTACGAAAACACCTCTGAATTCACCATTCACATACAATCGTACATAATTGGCTTTAGGAGCTTTCATGTATTTTCGAGCAATTTCGAAACCTAGAACCTCCCTTACCATACTCGGATCTCGAAGAGCATTCGATAGCATGATTTTTTTATAGCCCTGGTGATTTTGTTCCTTATCAATTTGATTCAATTTGATCTGGAAAGAGTTGCGGTCGCCTCCATACTTGAAGGATTTCGAACCTCTATAACGGATTCCTACATTCTTGAAATTATTCACACCAATAGAGATAGAGCCAATCAACATTTCATCTCCATTCAATTTCAGGGAATCGAGGATGTCTTTCCAATTCTTCTGTTTGAATTTAATGCGTACTTCCTGGATGCGATCCGTATTATAGAAATCTTCCCAAGCTGTTTTTTGAGCTGAAAGCATCAGGGAATTACCAAATGCCATCAAGAAGATAAAAAGTAAGAATTTTTTCATGGATAGTTATTATTCTTATTTGATTACGATTTTGTGTCGTGGAGCAAAGTTAGCAAAAATATCAATGTTTAGAAAAAGTAAAAATAAGTTATAGTTCATTCAAATAAGAAAGGCTTAACACTTTTATGAAATCTGTAAGTCAAATACAGGGATTCTCCTAGCTTTTTTTGAACTTTTGAGGCTGTTTTTACCTAAAAAAGCATCAATAACACTTTGAAAGGAGGGTATGCCTAATTTACTCATTACTCTACGTCTATAATTCCGTTCATCAATAAAAACAAAGCATTTGTCCAAAGTGTTATACTATACAGCATTTATTCTGTTTCTTTGTATTCCTTATCAAAACGAATTCTACAAAGTAACAATGTTTATTTCATTAATTTAATATTTCATATGAAACGCTTCTTTTTCATCTCCATAGTAGCAACTCTCCTCGCCTTTACATCTTGCAAAAAAGATAATGCATTGGCCATGGATCCCGTTGTACAACATATTCCTTCTGATGCTACGGCCGTATCAATTATTCGGGTTCCCCAACTCTTGGAAAAAATAAATTTTGAAGAATTAAAACAAATGAATTTTTATCAGCGGGTGATTCATGAAAGTGATCCTTTGATGAAAAAGGTGTTGGAAAATCCGGAAGAGAGTGGTATAGATCTCAGCAAGAATTTTTATTCTTTCTCCGAAGTCAATCCCAATAATATGAATGACATGGTAAATGGATTGATGGTGAATGTGGCGGATCCGGTAAAATTCCAAGAATGGATGAAGGCGACACCTTTAAGTATTGGGGCAAGAGATAAAGGGAGCTATCAATATACCACGAATAAGGAACTGTTCTTGGCATGGAATGAAGAAATGGTTTTTATAGGATCACAAAATGGCAATAACTTAGAAACCCATTTGGATAAGATATTTAATTTGGAAGAAGGAGCTTCTGTTTTGGGGACGAGTGGCTTCGAAGAAGCCGGGGCTTCTGGTAATGATTTCAGTTTTTGGATGAATACGAATGTTATTGCAGAAAACCAACAAGCTGCTTTTGGTGCTGCCATGTTGGGATACTCATCTGAAGATTTGAAAGGGAACTATATTCATGGTGGTGCGAATTTTGATGATAAGAAAATGACCATTAAAATGAATTTTATTTTGAAAAAAATATTAGAAACTGATTTGAATATGCCGTTCAAGTCGAATGTTTCTACCGACTTTTCACCCTACATCCCTGCTGAAAATTTGACATCTGTTTTTGTCATGGGTTTTGATCTGAAGGGATTGAACCAATTGCTCAAAGAAAAGGGAATGCAAGGTATGTTGGCGAACCAATTAGGTTTGAACCAACTGGGTTTAAATGTGGATGAAGTGGCAAATGCCATAGATGGTGATATGATGTTGGCCATACAGAAACAAGGTTCTGATGGAAAACCGGCCGGTATTTTTTCTATCACCATCAATGAAAAAGAGTTTACTCCCTTTTTGGACAAATTAAAGGAAATGAGATTCTTGACACCGGAAGGAGAGGGCATTTATAAAATTAATGACAAATCTGCATCTTTATCTTTCCATCAAGGTATGGGTGGATTAGGAGAAGCCAACGATGCGAGAATGATTATCAAAGATGGTAAATTGTTTTTTACTGGTGATCAGGTTTTATTGGATGGAATTAAAAATGGAGGATTGTCCAAATCTGCTAGAATGGATAAAAGTATTTATAATTCGATTTCTAGTGGTTTTATTGGAGCAAAAGGATTTCCGGAGCAATTGAAAGATGTGGTTAAAGATTTAGGGATAGAAGAAGAAAGTATCGAATCGTTCATCTTTACGGGGGAAAAGGGAAACCTTCAATTGGAATTGCATTCTAAGGAAGAGGGCAACTTCTTGAAAAATCTTATCATTAAAAATGTCGATAAAACTAGGATCTAACATCAAATTCATTTGATGAATAAAAAAGGTTCGGAATTCATTCCGAACCTTTTTTATTCATATACATTTTCATCTTTTACAAATAATTGATTGTTGGTAAACATATTTTGATATACTTGTAAATTGGCTTTGGCATATTGTTCCATTTCAAGAACCAATGCAGGAAATTCCGAAGCATAATTTTTTCTATCCTTGTTGCGATATCGATATAATTTGGAAGCTTCTTCGGGCTTCATGATTAATAAAAATTCTGAGTCTAAAATTCCAATTTTATCATCATCATTAATAAGGGTGAATTTTTTTTCTTGTTCAAATAAATCCACACCTAAATGGTTGTTGAGATAAGGTAAATCCAATATGCCCATAACGGATGGAAAAATATCAACCTGTCCTGCCATGCCTTTGTATGTAGAAGGCGTAGGAAATTCTGTTGGCGAATAAAATAATAAGGGAGTGTGATGATAATCCAAAGAGATTTCATAAGGAGCAGAAATGGGACTTCCATGATCAGCGACAAAAACAAAAATAGTGTTGTCGAACCATTCTTTTTGTTGGGCAAGAGCCATGAATTTTTTTAAGGACCAATCGGCGTACTCAACAATTTGATGATGTGTTTCTTTATTTTTGGGCTTAAAATATTCTGGAATATAAAAGGGGCGGTGGTCGCTGGTCGTCATTAAAGAAACAAAAAACGGTTTTTTGTTTTCATATAATTTATCGATATAAGGAATTGCAGTTTCAAACATAATATCATCGGGAACACCGAGTTGTGTTTTTACCTCTTCCTGAGGATAAAACGCTACGTCCATGACATCATCAAAATGATTTTCACGAAGGAAACCTTCGGTGTTGTCGAACTGTGCATCGTGGGTGCAAAAATAAGTACTGGAATACCCTTGTTTTTTCAAAGCGTAAGCGATACTGTTGTAACTTTTACTTCGCTTTAAAGCATGTTGGCTATATAACGCAGGGAAAGAACAAAAGGTACTGAAAATTCCATTGTAACTATGTTTACCAGCAGTATAGGCATTTTCGAAATAAATGCCTTGTTGCAATAAACTATCCAAAAAAGGAGTAAGTTGATATGGGTTACCGTGCCGTGTCAATTTTGCAGCACTCATGCTTTCCATGATAATGATAACTACATTTTTTTTATTTTTTGAAATGGAATCAGGATAAACCATTCTGGCAATGGGGGAAGAAATTAAATTGGAGTCGATGTCTAATTCTTGGCGGATGTATTGTACTGCTGCGTTATCATCCATTAATCGAATGTGTTGGTTTTCCGGTTTTCTACTTTGCAAATAACTTTTAAAAAAAGTAAAGACAGGGTTCAATCCCATCTGATTTAAAAAAGCATTGTCCGAAAAATAAGCCGTTCCGATTCTAATAGGGGATTTTGTTTCCAACCTGCCTCGGATACCTAAAAACATCAAACCTAAAAATAAAAGCGAAATAATGGATTTCGATAAAATGGAATTGTTTTGTATTTTATTTTCTGTTGAAAATATTTTTTTTAAGGCTTTGTAAAAGATATATAATAAGAAAGCCAAAAGAGCAAGGGCAATTATATATTGAGGATCTTGTGTGATGATGCCAGAAACGAAATCGGCATTGTCCACCCAATTTAATGAACTTATGGTAATCCTCGAAAAGAAATGATTAAAGTAGGGGATATCTGCGCCGCAGATAAAAAAAGCCAAAGAGAAAAGCAAGAAACTCCACCAAAAAGAAAAATATTTTATGGGCTTGTTCAATTTGCCGAAAATTTCAAAAATAAAAAGTAAAAACGCTGGAATAAAAAGAATATAACTTGTAATTACAATATCGAACCTTACACCCATTAAAAATGCTTGTAAGGTGATGAGCTTTTCTTCTGCCAAATCGACTCTTCTTAATTCGGTAGAAAAAAGAATGCCTCGGAAAACCGTAAAAACTGCAAGTATTAGTGCGTAGGTCTTTAATATGATGGATATGGAAGCTAGCCTGAACATTTTCTAGAACGATAAAATTATTTTGTTTTTAAATGGATGCCAATAAAAGGACACCAAAGCTCTGGTCGATTAATGGTGCTTTTTTCCTTTTTGGAAATAAAATTGCATTTTTCAATGATATAATCTTCAGGAATTAAGTCATACGGTTTGATGATATCTAAAAATTGTTGAAAGAGTTGGGATTGTTCTATGTTTTCACTTAATAATTTAAAAGGTATGATGAATCTTTCTTTTTTTCCTTCTTGCTTCCTCACATATTCTTGTACAGAAGGAATGGCGGCGATGTCATTTAAAAGTTCTTCGTTCCCTTGGAGAGTGATCCAAATTCTGGTTAACTCTTTTGGATTTATTTCTTGTTCAATTTCTTTGAACAATCGTTGTACTCTTTGAATTTCGTTTCGATAAATGGAATCACGAAGTAAATGAAAATGAAGGGAATAACCTTCACTATTTTGAGATAGCCGGGTTGTTTTATCATCCGGAGATTCTGGAAGAGTAATGTATTTTTTTGTTTTCCATGTTTTTGAAAGAGTGTCGCTTTGTGTCGTTGTATTTGCTGGTGAGATAGAGGTCGGTTTTTCTTCTGATTTTTCTGTATGGCAAGAGAAAAATAGTAGAATCAAAATGACCTTTAATAATGCTTTCATAATTTATACATTCAACCTTTCATAATTCCAGTTTAATTTTTGGATGAAAATAGCATCATGTCCTTCCGGGTGCATGATGATGTTTTCAATTCTATGTTTAAAAGTATCTAATATTTTATCAGAAAACAACCATCCGCAAATTTTTTTGTCAAAAATATCATCAGAAAAAGCATCGGTGATTTTTCTTTTATCAGAAATGTTATCCATCAGGTAGTTGAGGTGGTGTAAGCTGTCTGCTGTTTCGTCATTTTCCCAATAAGACAATAAGGGGGCAAGGGGGAAATTAGCCTTGTGGAACATGAGTAAAACATCAAGGATGGGAACTGAAAAATATTGGTCTTTATTTTGGAAGTAATTCATGAAGAATGTTATGGAAAAATCCATAAATAATTGCCATTCTTCTTCTTTCCAATCTGTTGGGTTGAAGTAACCAAATCGGCTGAGGGATAGCAATGGTTCGAAAGAAGGATATTCATACTGTGAAATCAATTCGAAATATTTCGGAGCAAAATATTTTAATTCGTTGATGTTTAATATCTCCGGTTTGGCAGCATCTTGATAATCTTTTATGAGATCCCAGGTTACGGTTCTTAGTGGTAATGATTTTAATAGGGCTTCGTTTTGGGGTTCCATACAGCAATGGGTACAAGCATCTAAATAATCGCCCGGTTGGTAGTTGGAAAATAATTGATATGCCCGTTCTATAATTTTTTTCAATTCCATGCTGGGAGGGATTTTAAAATCCTTCGGATTTAAATATGAGTCGTTTAACGAATGCTTTCATGAATCCCAAACCATATCCAACTAATTGTATATAGCTTGTGATGACGGATATGAATCCTATTGTGATACTTTTGTTTTTAATCGTAGAATCAAAAAATAAAAGGATGATGTGCAAGATAATAGGAAATAAAAAATACGGATGGATGAAAATAGATGAAATAATTAATCCCAATAATCCTAACGTGAAAACGGCAGGTGCAAAATGTAATATTTTCAAGGACTCAGGATGTCGTTGGAAAATAGTAATTCTGGCAAAACCAAAATTATTAACTTGCTTGTAAAATTGTTTGAGATTGGTTCTTCTTTTATGGTATAAAAAAGCATCTTTAATTAATCGAATCGAAAAACCTAATTTTTTAATTTGTATACTGAGATCCAAGTCTTCTCCGGCTGCTTTGGCTTTGGCAAAACGGATGGAAGGGAACCCTCCCGTTTTTTTAAAAACTTCTTTGGAAAAACCCATATTAAAACTTCTCGGATTGAATTTTTCTAATTTTTCTCCCCCCCCTCTTATTCCTCCCGTTGTGAAAAAAGAAGTCATAGAATAATTGATCGCTTTTTGCAAGGTATTGAAATCCTCATGAGCCATGTCTGGACCTCCGAATGTATCTACATAATTTTTCCCCAATTCACGAAAAACAATTTCCAAATATTGGGGAGGAAGAATGCAATCCGAATCCATAAATAAAAAATAATTTCCCGTTGCTTTTTCACAACCATAATTTCTGCTTTGCCCGGGCCCCGTGTTTTCTTTGTAAAAATAATTGATCAATAAATCATCTTTGTATTTTTTGATGATGCTGTCACATTTGATGGAAGAACCGTCTTCAACAATAACAATTTCGACATCTTTCCGAGTTTGATGTTTTAAACTTTCTAATAGTTCCTCAATTTCATCCGGTCTATTATAGACCGGTATGATGATGGATATATTCAATTCTTTTTTTTCTTGCATATCTGGTGCTTACTTCTTAGGGATGACGAATTAATAAATGTTCGTTTTGAGCTGCTCCTAAAATCAGGCACTTATGTATCCCTCATCTTATTATATTATTATACATCATTGTATCTTGGGCAAAAATACAAAAATGAAACCTATTTTTCTTTTATCTTTAGAGCATGTTTAAAATGGGCTTTTGGAGATAGAAACAGTAATTATTTTGATTAGATAAGGCACGAAAAACGGAGTTTAGCCTTAGCTAAATGAGTATTTTTGAAATGAAGTATAATCAGAATAAGTGCGTTTTTAGTCCAAAGTGTTAAATTTAAACATGCTCTTAGCTTGTTCATTTACATGATTTAAAAAACTAAAAATAATCTAAACCTAAAACTAGACTTTTGTTTGTCCCTTATTTTTTAACGTTGCTTTTTTTGTCTTATACTGATGACGATCCAAGATAGGAGGGAAGATAGAAGTAATACAAGACCTATCACTCCTAGTATCCAGGCTACCCAACTTCCAGCTAATGTTTTAGTGAAATAACCGATTAAAATACCGAGAAATATAAATATCAGCCCCCAAGCCAAAGGTTTTTTTACACGCAATCCCCTTTCCTTTTTTGTTTGAATTCTTTTTTAAATTCTTTCCAAGTTTTCCAAAAAGATATTTTCTTTTTTTGAGGTCGGATGTTTTCAGAGGGTGTTGTCATAGAATTATCAGATGCAACGGCTCTGAGATCTAAAGAAAACAATACAATAAGAAAGAAGGAAATAAAGAAAATTTTTTTGATAATCATGGTGTGTTATTTTCTTGTTCTTCTAACCAATTTTCATAAGTCAAAAGAATTTGGGACATATCATCAATCGTATATTCTTTTGCCTTGGCTTTCCTTTTTATTTTAGGACATTCGCCAAAGGCTAAAAGCATCTGTTTGTTGAATTTTTTATCCTTTACTTTTATTTTTGTGATTTTACCATTCAGAATAATATAATGGTATTCTATTACCTTTTCTTTATAGATACTTAATTCATTTTGAAAAGCTGTATTTTGACGCGTTTCGATTCTGTATTCACCAAAATAATATTTTATTTTTCCATCCCGATATAATCTCAATAGTTTGAACCCTTCTTCTATATTTTGAGAAGGTATGTTATCATATCGATAACCATCTTCATGTAATACCGCCTTTATATTTCTAGCTCTGATGGTTTCTTTTTTGCAATCTTCGTTTTTTATCATAAATGACCTGAAATAAAGATGATAACCCAGAGCGGTTTTCTCTTTTTGGTATCCTATTATTGTATCTTCATTTAATGTAATGATTTCGATTCGTTGGTTCCATTTTTCACATTGGGAGTAAGAAGCCAATGGAAGCCAGATCGCCCAATTTATGAATATTATTTTTAACATTTGTTTTTTCATCAAAAATTGAATTTTGAAATAAAATTAATTAAAAGCTTCATGAATAAAGACAATGTACTATTTTTAAACGAGTGTTTATGTAATGTAAGTTTTCTTCGTGCTAATTCATTCTGTTTTTTCTGTCAATGCAACCCTTTTCCTTTTTTTCCTACTATACATTCGTGCTGCTAAATCATAATACTCGAACTTTATAATTTAAACTATATAGTATGAAGATTTCTGTAAAAATGATGGCAAGTCTAATTGCCGTTTGTTGTTTGATGTTTGGTTCATTATCTGCCCAAAATAAGGATGATGATATTTTTCAAAATCACCGTAAGGGAACATTCTCTATTGGTGTAAATGTAGAGACCATGCTTCGGTCAATGGGGACAGAAGCACCGGCTGCTGCCAACTTGGATATCGGTTATCATATTACCGATAAATGGATGTTAGGAGCGAAACTGAAATTAAATCAGACCGCCAATACCTTTGATATCGGTGGTTCTCTATATTCCAGATATTATTTAATGGATTTTGGAAAAAGGAAGAGGGCGAGTTGGTTTGTACAGGGCGAATTGTATTATGGTAAGGATTTTAACCGGGAACCTTATTTTGATGCCGTCAGTAATTCTATGAAGGTAGACAGGGGCTTTAAATTGGGAACCGGAGTAGATGTTGCCATCACCAAGAACCTCTTGTTTACTAGCCATATCTATTATGGTAGAGAACGGCAACGGTCATATAATCAGTTCAATGGATATTCTGATCAAGGTCGGAATATTTTAGGTATTTCTGCCGGTTTCAAATGGCAGTTGGGTAAGAAGTAGGGAGAGGGTTGTTTTAATTTTTTGTTTGATGAACCCTCGCTTTTTATCTAAAAATCATCCACCTTCATCGCTTTTTGTGGCATAAAACCTTTAATTCCTTTAGATTGTTGTAGATTAAATGGAAATTGCCATGAAAATTCTGAAAAATATTAATAAAGCTAGAAAAATCCTGAAACCTATGAGTGATTTTAGAAATGCACAGAGCAAACATACCGATGGCATCGTTCGTAACCACGCCCTTTGGTCTATGGGAGCGGGAGCCCTGATTCCCTTGCCTATCATAGATAGTATTGGTGTGGCGGCGATACAGTTGGATATGGTTCGCCAAATGGCAAAAGTGTATAATGTTGATTTTGAGGATACTAAATTCAAAGCTATTGTGTCTTCTATTCTAGGTACATTCTTGGCACGTGCAGGAGCAAAAAGCATCATCAAACTCGTTCCCATAGCTGGTAGCTATATCGGAGGAGCAGCTATGGGGCTTATGGCCGGAGCCAGTACCTATACCTTGGGTGAATTGTTCAAGACTCATTTCGAAAATGGAGGAACCATGCTTGATGTCGATATTGATAGAATGAAACGACAATTTGCAGAGAAGTTCGAAAAGAACAAGGAGGTGGTGCAGAAAATCCGAGAGGATCATGAAAAGGAGCGGGCAGAAGGAAAGAAAGAAGGTGGCTTCAAAGTTAAGGAAACAGAAAAATCCAATGATGAAGGCGGTGAATCCGTTAGTGATGAAACGACCCCTACCATGGATATCGCCGATGAACTGAAAAAATTGGCGGATTTGAAAAAGAAAGGTATCATCACCGAGACAGAATTCAAAAGTCTGAAAAAATCGATGATTGATAAATTCAATACACTGTAACAGAAGTAAATTTAAAATTTGAGAGAAGGATTTTATTTCAAATCAATGAACACCCACAGCCTAATAGCCTTAGCTATTAAGGCGAGGACGTGAAGCAGAGTTGAGATAAAAGACACGTTCAAAAATGAATTTGATTTATGTTATAGTGTATTCAAGATGTAACTTGTTTTTCAAGTTATTTATAAAGGTGTGTTGAATCCCCGGCCATATCTATGGTTCGGGGGTTCCTTTTTTATACAACCTTATCCTATGGCAATGGTGGCCATACTTATTTTTATATCGGGGAAAGCTTGACGCAACGTTATGGCACATGACTCAAGTGTGGCTCCTGTCGTGATGACATCATCAATTAAAAGAATATGTTTTCCTTGCCAAGGTTCTTTTGTATCTACAAAAAAAGCTTCAGCCATATTTTCTACCCGGTGCATCCTTGATTTTTTGGTTTGGGTACTGGTCATTTTTTTTCTCAATAATACCTCCGTCCTTAATGGAATATTTAAACTTTCCGACAAACCTTTTCCAAATAAATCACTTTGGTTGTATCCTCTCTGATGTTGTTTCATAGGATGTAGGGGGACGGGAACTATAAAATCAATTTTAGGAAAAACATCGCTTTGAATTAATTTTTTTCCGAATTGTTTTCCCATTAAAATGGCCAAATCCAAATTGCTTTTATATTTGATTTCATGTATAATACGTTGTGATTTATTCCCTGCTCCAAAAAGTAAATAGGCTGCTCCGAATTGTATATCCAACCGACCATAAAATAATTGGGTGAAATCATTCTCCTTCATTTCGTGATGATCCGTTAGGGGTAATTCGGTTTCGCAAGACAAACATAAATGATCTCCTTTCTGTACTTGTGTCTTGCACAACAAACAAAGCTGCGGATATAATAATGAAAGGGCATCGTTGACCCATGTTTTTATTTTGGGCATGTATTGATTTTTATTTCCAAATATAGTTAGTTTTGTACGAGAACGTAAAAAAATGAATCCATAGTTCCAAATTTTATATTGAAGATAAATAATTTGGTAACAAATTTTTAAAAAAATATACAGGGAATGAATATGACCCAACAATTAATTTTTAGAGGATTACTCTCGACGCCAATAATCGCTGCAATGGCATGTTCTCCCTTATATGTTGTAATAGAAAGGCCTCATAAAACGTTTTTGGAAATATGGGGGGTGTTTGTGCTAGTAACGTTAATTTGTTGGGGAATACAAATATTCTTTTTTACTTTATTCAAAAAAAGGAATTATGCCAGTTGGCAATATTTTATTTTTTTGTTATTGTTCACTATTGTAATTTTATACGCTACCAATCCAAATGTTCATTCCAGTACCGAATTTTTTAAACCTATTTCAGAAAGAATTGTACTTTTATTCCGATTTTGTCTGGCCTCATCCATCAATTTTATGATTTTTTTGATTATTGATTTGGTTTACACAAACGAAAAAAGAATTCAGTTGGTTGAAGAAAACGCAGCACTTCAATTTTCGAATTTGGAAAGTAAATATCAATTACTAAAGGCTCAAATCAATCCTCATTTTTTATTCAATGCCTTAAATATATCAAAATCATTGATAAAAAACCAACCCCAAAATGCAGAAAAATATATCGTTCAATTATCCGAATTTTTAAGGCGATCCGTAAACAATCAACAGAAGTCGATTTCACTTGAAAAAGAATTAGAAAATTGCCAACAATATATCAATTTGCAGAAGGTACGTTTTGAAAATGCTTTCACTTATACCGTCGATGTGGATGAAATGGATCTGGACAAAAAGCTGCCTTTTTATGCTTTGATTACCTTAATCGAAAATGCGTTTAAACACAATTCCTTTTCTGTAGATGAACCTTTAGATCTTTTGATAAAAACAAAAGACGATTATGTGATGATGAAAAACAATCTTAAAGTGAAAAAAGGTGTAGTTTCGACCCAAACAGGCTTGTCCAACTTGAACCAAAGAAGTAAAATGTTTTCTAATACAGAAATTGACATGGAAAATGATGGACAACATTTTTGCGTCAAAGTAAAATTGATAGTTTTATGAGAATTTTGATTATAGAAGACGAAAAAATAACCGCAGATGATTTGGCGTATTCTATCCAAGAAATACGTCCAAATTTTGAAATTGTAAAAATGGTGTCTTCTATAAAATCGGCTATTGTTTTTTTGAAAACATTCCCTTTAATAGATCTGATTTTTTCAGATATTCAATTAACAGATGGTTTGAGTTTTGAAATATTTGAAAAAATAGAAGTGCAGGTGCCGGTCATTTTCTGTACGGCTTATGACGAATATGCTTTAAATGCTTTTGATGCCAATGGAATCGCTTATTTATTGAAACCTTTTACAACAGAAACCATCGAAAAGGCCATCCAGAAATTTGAAAATTTAACCCAACAAAAATACAATAATCTCGCCCAACTGGTTCAGTATGTGCAGCAAGCAAAATTACAAACCACAAATCCTTCCATATTGATATATCAAGGAGAAAAAATTATTCCTATCCGTTTTGATAATATAGCAATCCTTTACCTAAAAAATGGTGTTGTTAAACTACACACTTTTGATCATCAAACCCATGCTGTTTCTGAAACCTTGGAAGAAATCAACAACATGCAGTATCCTAATTTTTTTAGAGCCAACCGTCAAGTTCTAATTCATAGAAAAGCCATTAAAAGTGCTGCTAAGTATTTTAATCGGAAATTGGTATTGCATCTCCATTTCTCTTTTCAGGAAAGAATAATTATTAGTAAAGAAAAAGCACCTGCCTTTTTAGATTGGTTAGTCCAAAAGTAAATGTATTCTTGAATTGTTCCTTTGTCCGTTTCATCTTCTTTTTTGTCTGTTTCGGATATTTTATCCACTATAGCTTTTATACCTATTCGTTTCTTTGTGAACGAGTCATTAATTTTTTAACAAAACAATATTCAAAGATGAAAATTATGAAACACTTTATTATTATCATTTGCCTATGCTTTGGTTCAGTCCAATCTACAATAGCTCAAAACATTTTATCTGCAGACCAGCAAGAACAAGTAACTGAAAATGTAAGCGACTTCATTTACAACCTCAATCTTTCTGAAAGAGACAAGCCTGCTTTTAAAGAAATTATTAAACAAGTTTTCTATAAGATTAGAATTTTAAAACAATAAGATGTGACCAAATTAATCAAAATCGTAACAAAAATTCTCGTGATATGCTTGTGCATTATTTTACTGGTGCCATCATGGACTATAGCGTTCGGTATGTGGATAGGCAAGCAAGTTACCCCGTTGAGAGAGAGAAAGTACACCAACTTTTAAGAAAATCATCAATAAAGAATCATGAAAAAATTATCAATTCTTATTCTAGTTTTTTTTACTGCAATTTCAATGAATGCCCAATCATTGGTTGGCATTTGGAATACAGGCGAAGACAATACCAAAATTGAAATCACAGAAGACAATGGTGTTTTCTTTGGTAAAATTCTTTCTTCTGAAAATGCCAAAGCAAATATCGGAAAACAAATTATCAAAGATGTCAAACTCATCGATGGAGAATACAAGGGGCAATTGTATGCTGCCAAAAAAGGAAAATGGTATGATGCCGTCTTGAAAGAGAACAGCAGTCAATTAAATATTACTATTAAAGTTGGATGGATGAGTAAGACCCTGGCTTGGAAAAAAGAATAATTCATTTTTCAAAACATCATATCTAATGAAAAATAAAATCATGAAAATTCTAGGCATACTCTTAGTTGTAATTATACTTTTTTTGCTCTTTTTACCCCATATCCTGAATTGGATGGGATTGCATCCTAAGTTTGAAGGGAGTCAGCAATACAACTTAAAAGGAAAACGAGCCTTGGTGGTTACCACCAGTCATGGCATACTGAACAAACCGGGCGAAACAATCGGGAAACCTACAGGCGTTTTCGGCTCTGAAATGACAGTCCCATATTATGAATTTCTAGATGCCAATATGGATGTAGATGTGGCAAGTATAAAAGGAGGAGAAATTCCCATTGATCCACAATCCTTTTATTATATGATAAAAGATGATGCCGATGAAAGGTATTTGAAGGATGACGCATTCCAACAAAAAGTGAAAACATCTTCACCCATCGCAGATGTTGATTTTACCCAATACGATGCAGTATTTTTTGCCGGCGGTTGGGGTGCAGCCTATGATATGGGGCAATCAGAAATATTGGCAAAAAAAATAAGCGAAGCCTATTATGCCAAGACCCCAATATTAGGCAGTGTTTGTCATGGAGCTCTAGCATTTATCCAGGCCAAAGATACTACGGGTAATTTGCTCATAAAAGGTAGAACAATGACCGGTGTGACACATGGCCAATTGGACCAGTTGGGGATTAAGTTTACACCCTTGCATCCGGAAGAAGAATTGATAAAAGCCGGAGCCATTTTCAAAGCCAATCACCATCCCATCAGCGATATGTTGGCTACGATAACAGTAGTGGATGATGAAGAACGTTTTGTTACCGGACAAAATCAAAATTCTGGGCATGAAACCGCCCAAAAGATGATGGAAATCATAGCTAAAAAATAAAGCGATATGAAGGTTCAAAACATAATAATCTGCCTATTTGTTTTTCTGAGTGTACAAGCTTCTTCACAAACAGAAACCCAACCCAATATTGTCCTTCTATTGGTAGATGATTCTGGATTGATGGATTTTGGTAGCTTTGGAGGCGAAGCACATACATCCCATATTGACCAATTGGCACAGCAAGGTATGATGTTTACCAATTTTCATACTTCCCCCGTTTGTTCTCCATCAAGAGCGATGTTAGTGACGGGTACGGATAGCCATTTGGCTGGCGTAGCCAATTTACCGGAAATGTTGCCCAATGGTTATGAAAACGAACCGGGGTATGGTGGCGTTTTAAATAATCGGGTGCAAACCATCGCTACTCGATTAAAAGAAGTAGGCTATAATACCTATGTTACCGGAAAATGGCATTTGGGGCATAATGAAAATACCTTGCCACCGGCAAGAGGGTTCGACCGCTCTTTTATCTTGGGGGCATCTGGTGCAGATAACTACGAAGCCAAAGGGTATTTACCGATGAAAGCTACGGCTCAATGGTATACGGATGGAAAAAAGACGGAATTACCGGATGATTTTTATTCTTCAAAAGATTATATCAATCAAACCATTGGTTTTCATGAATCAGAACAAAATAGTGATGCTCCTTTTTTCTCTTTCATTTCTTTTCAAGCCATTCATGCACCCATACAAGCACCGAAAAAATTTGTAGAGCCTTATTTGGACGTCTATAAAGAAGGATGGAGTGCTTTAAGACAAAAGCGATTTGAAAAAGCAAAAGAAATGGGCATTATTCCTGTTACTGCTGCAATGAATAATATGTTTCCACAATTTAAAAAGTGGGAACAGCTCACTCAAGAAGAAAAAGATGTTTATTCTACAGATATGGCCGTAACAGCAGGTATGTTGGAAGCCATGGATTTTCATATCGGACGCTATATCAGTTACCTGAAAGAAAAAGGGCTTTATGAAAATACGGTTTTTGTGGTTACATCTGACAATGGACCTGACGGCGGCAACTTTAAAGGAAATGTAGTTATGCAGAAATGGCAAAAAAAACATGGTTACCATTCGGATAAAAATCGAGCGGGTGAAAAAGGATATTTTGGGGCAATAGGTCCAGAGTTTGCTTTCGCCCTGGCTTCTCCATTTTCATTTTTCAAATATTATACGGGAGAAGGTGGAGTTCGAACACCTTTAATTATATCCGGTAAAAATATTCCTAGTGGGCAACAGACGAATGCTTTTTGTTTTATTACGGATATTGTTCCTACACTATTAGAGTTAGTAGGAATGGAACCCAAAAGCAATAAATTATATGCACCCATTACTGGTAAAAGTTTATGGCCTCATATTCAGGATTCTTCAATGCCTGTTTACAATGAAAATGAAGGAGTCGGTTTGGAAGTCGCCAATAGTTCTGCTTATTATCAAGGCGATTTGAAAATTGTAAAAAATAATATTCCACTAGGCGATAATAAATGGTATATGTACAACCTTAAAACCGATCCGGGTGAAACAAAAGATATCGCTAAATTATTTCCAGAAAAATTTAATGAATTAATGCGTGCCTATAATGAATATGCCAAATCCGTAGGTGTTATTGAAATGGAAGAAGGGTATTCGGCAGAAGGAGAAGTCGGTAAAAAATCTTTAATAAAAATATTACAGAACAATGCCGTTTATATTTTTGGATTTATTTTATTTATGATAGGATTGTTTTGGTATTGGAGAAAAAGAAGGTAGCCAAAAAATAATATAAAAAATCGAACGCATATTTAGATGTGGGACACCTTCAAGGTGTCCCACATCTAAATATGCTCCATTCATTTTCAATTACTCATTCCTAAAGTATCAATTTTTTTCATGACCAAAGATAAAAACCCTTGGGCAAAAACCCAAGGGCATGTCAAAACCATCATGACATCAACAAACATCCATGTTTGTTATGGATATAAGATTGAATTAAAATTTACCGAGTTTAAAAACCATACCGGCCGACCATCCTCTGAAATCATTTTCATCCATATTGGCGATGTCCAGCTTATTGGTCAATCTATATTTTACTCCGAGACCTAACCGCAGAACTCTAGAAATATTGAATTCGACATTGACTCCCGGTTCGATGACAAACATGCCATCCCAATCGTAATCTTCTACATCCCATTCTTCGAAGGCTTTGTAGTCGTAATAACCAGCGGCACCGGCACCAATCAAAATAGGAAGGGTAAAATGGACGGCTTTGTTAGAGAAGAAAACCGGAGAGATATGTAAACCACCGTAGCCTCCGGCAACAACTACATTGTTGTCATATACCCCTACGTTAGGGTTACGACTCAAAATGCCTTGCCCGGAAATTCCGATTTCCAAAGAGCGGTTAGCGATAAAAGACATCGTACTACCAATGACTAAAGCATCTTCTCCGGCAATTCTAGAATAATGACTATTCATGCCCCAATAAAAACCAACACCTCCTCGGTTTTTAAAAACGGTTTTAATTTCTTGTTCTTTATTTTTTTCTTTTTTCTTGAAAATCCTCCATCTGCAATCTGAGCCATCGTCTTGTGCGGTAAGTGTGATGGTAGAACAAAATAAAAGTGCTAAAAGAATGATTATTGAATTTTTCATGATTTAATTTTTTTGTAAGTGCTAGGATAAAACTACCTTACCATTAAGATGGATAATGATTTTTGTTCTAGACGAGGCAAAAAACACAGTCATAGCCGTAGCTATGGCGAGTATTTTTAACGAAGTATAGGGCAAAAAGAATATTCATTTAATAAGTGGTTTAATTTATCCTAGTACTTAATGGTTTTAAAATATGAAATATTAATTTCGATTAATGACATTGCCTGAACCCAATAAGGTTTGTTGAACAATAGGAGAACCTTTATAATAAATATTCCCACTTCCTTCAATGGTCGCATTTAAAGATTGGTGGGCATGAACCCTCGCCGAACCGCTGCCATAAATGCTTACGATACAATTATTGGCGGGAGCAGGGTAACCGGCGAAATCTCCGGAACCTGAAATCCTTACATTTAAATTTTGAAGGTCATGTAAGGGGTGTAATAAATTGACATCTCCACTGCCATCTATTTTTACGGTTAGATTTTCTGTTCCTGAAAATTCATGTAATGAAATATCTCCAGAACCTATGATTTGTAGCTCCAAATCTTCTTGGTCTTGAAAATCTTGTATCATAATATCGCCACTTCCATCTAGGGTAACCCTTTCTACATGAGGTAGTGTGATGTGAAGATCCAAGTCGAAGTTTCTGTAACAATTTTTTTCTAATTCAACGATCAATTCTCCACCTACTACAGTTGTGATGAGATGGTGAATGATGTTTTCCTGTCCAACGGCTTTTACTTCTGTCGTTGCTCCATAAGAAATTAAAGCATCAAAAGAACCTTCTAATTCAATTTTTGTGAAGGGTTCGTTGACCATAATAGTTTCATTAATTAAAGGTCCTTCACCTCTTACACAAAAAGGGTCATCGCAACTTGAAAAAAATAGGATTGAGAAAAAGAAAGATACTACATAAAAATGAGATGTCTTCATGATCTGAATGTTTTAATGGTTGATGAATATTTATTAAAGTAAAGGATATAGTAATGGCTATTAATCACAAGTGATTATCCCAAAATATCCATTGATGTAATCTGATTTTTTGTTCTTGGGGATAATGGATTAATCTTCTTCTTCTTCTTCTTCTTCTTCTTCTTCTTCTTCTTCTTCTTCTTCTTCTCTCTCGATGCGGATGTGTTCACAGTCCTTGTGCCACCAATCCCTTACTTTTTTCTTGGTTTTACAGAATCGTTGAAGGAACAATTCTTTATCAAAAGTAATTTGTATTACTTTCTCTCTTTCTTTTTTGTCTTTCGGTAGCGTCTCAGGAGCATTTTGCGTCTTAATGGTTGATTCGTTCGTGATTGTCCTTTCTACTGGGTTTTCAGTCTGTGCTTGGATATTTATTGAAAATAATCCGATGAATATGATAAATATAAACTGTTTCATAACTCAATATTTTTTCCTTAGATTAAAGGTTGTTTAAAAATGATTCGATAATCTGATTGCAGAGCATTGATTCCTCAATTCTTCAACTATTTAACCTATAGTATTGGTTGCGAATTAAACTTCGATTTAGAAATCAAGCCTTTACAATCATTTTTTCGACCACTTATAAAACAACTTCATTTTGTTAGGTGCAAGGTTTTTGAGTTTTGTTGCAGTTGAATGTATTTTTTTTATGAAATTTATGATTATTAGTGTTCTGTGTTTTGAATCTTGTTATAAAGAATTGTAATATTGGAAATGAATACAGTGCTTTGAAATGAGAAAGATTAATGCCAAGAGATATGAGTAATTACAAATTGATAAAAACATTATTACTATTAGAAAAAAAGGAAATGGATTCGTTGATAGAATTCTCTTCATATGAATTGTTTTCTAAAAATAAGGCGATTGGAAAATTACTACTCTATCTCAGAGGAAGAATGAAAAAGAATAATTGGACGAAGAAGGAATGTTATAATCATGTCTTTTCTAATGGTGAATTTGATGATGTCCGTTTAAGGCAATTGTTTTCTGCAACATTAAAATTAGTAGAAGACTTTATTGCTTTTTATCAATTAAAGAAAAAACCATATTTGAAATCTCAAGTATTAAGTGATTTTTATAAAGATGAATTAGAAGCGGATTTGTTTGAACATCACAACAAAAAGATAGAAAATAATATACAAAGCTTGGACTTCAATGCGCAGTACTTAGAACGAATGAAGCTGGCTTGTTCCCGGATGGAGTTTTCATGTACAGAAGTAGATTATCACTTAGAAAACTCTTATAAATATAAAAGAGGAGAAATCATTCAGGAACAAATAAAATCTTTTAATGAAATGGTAGTGGTTCTTGCGATGAATTTATGTGTCAGTTATTTTAGTTCCAAAGTGAATATCATTACTATTCAATCTGATATTGAAGAAAGGGACTTATTTTCTCAGCTTATCCAGTTGCTTTTATCAGAAAAATATAATTTCCTAGATCAGTTTAATGAACAAGTGGCTGTAGGTCTCAATTATTATCAATACAAATTATATTTAAATCCAGAAGATGAAGAATCGTATCTTTTTTTGAAAAAAATTATAGATGATCCAAAAAATAAGGAAGTCCCTTCCTATGATTTATATGGATGTTATATTACTGCAAAATATTTTAATACCATGAAATACAAGAAGACAGGTAATATGTCTTTTCTGAAAACTCATATGATAATGAATCAAGATCTATTGGATAAAAAACTTATTTTCCACAAAGGGAATATTTTTACCTTAGAATTTCATATCATTTTTAGATTATTGATGCAGAATGGTTATTTAGAGAAAGCTGAAGCTTTTCTTGAAAAATATAGAAATAAGATAGATGAAAAGTATAGGAGTTTCATTTATAATTATTGTGGAGCCCAACTTAATTTTCAAAAAAATGATTTTGAAGCCAGCTTAAAACAGATTCATGAAATGCCCATTAATAAAAAATATCCTTTATATTTTGCTTCCAAACGATTAGAACTCCAAGTATTTTATGAACTGGGAGAATGGGATGTATTAGAATCAAAAATTAATGCCTTTAAAGTTTTATTATCTAGAGATAGAAGAATAGCCACTAAACGAAAGGCTGGCTACAAAGAATTTGCTAACCTGGTTTTGCGTCTTATCAGAATGGACGACAAAAAAATACAGAAATTTAAAAAACAAGTGTTATCCAAAAGACCTTTTATTGAGGATGCTTGGATGGTGGAAAAAATAGAGCAGCGATTTCATCATGCAGGCTAAAAAATGTAACCCCAAAGATTGGGCATCATATTCACTATGATGTGCAATAAAATAGGGTAGAGCAAGGAGCCGGTTCTCTCCATAACCAGACCTAATATGAAACCAATCAGGCCAGTGTAAATAATCGGAACCCAATTAAAACTGATAGCAAAACCATCACCAATATTTAGGCGGTGCCACAAACCAAAAAGGATGGAAGTAATAACTACACCCATGCCGAAAGAAATACCAGCCAAAGACCAATTCCGTTGGAATATTTGATTGAGTAATCCTAGCATAACTCCTCTTACAGCAATTTCTTCGACAACGGATGGCATGGTGAGTTGATACAATAAATTTTCGAGCGAGCTACCTTCACTGCTGGCAAAAAAGAAACAGAAAAGTAACATTAGAATAAAAAGAAACAACGTGACGAAGCCGACGAAACGACCAGAATTTTCTTTTTGCTGTAGCGTAAAACCAAATTCTTGTGCGGGAATTTTTTTGTAAAATAAAAAGAATACCAAGGCTAATGCATAACTCAATATTTTCCCCGTCCAATTCATGGTCGTATTGGGATCGATATATTATTGATGATTAGAGGAAGTGCCGTCAACATAAAATCTGCGACATAATAAAAGGCAAAAAAATAAGGAATTCTTTTTGCCAATTTTCATTTTTCTTACCTAATAAGATAAAAGGAGAAATGATGGCAAGGCTGAGTAATGCTTCTAGAAGGAAATTCATTTTGTGTGTTTTATTATTCGGGTTGTAATATAGGAGTGCAATTTTGGATTTTAAAAGGAAAGGTATTGAATTCTATTTTTTCTTTATGAATTTTCATTCCGACTAAAATTCCTTTTTTATTGATAGGGCGTGTGGCATCGAAAATAAAATTTCCGATGCTGTAGTAAATGGGTTTTCCTTTGTAGTGTTCGATGGTTTGGATGGTGTGGCTGTGATGCCCGATAATGGCATCTGCTCCTGCATTGATAACTTGATGGGCTTGCTGTTTTTGTGAAGTAACCGGTTTTAATTGATGCTCTGGCCCCCAATGGAATTGGACAAGAATAACGGAGTGAGGTTCTTTTTGTCGCAATGATTTTATTTTGGATACAATGTCTGAAACAGGTTCTTCACAAACACCAGGTTCTTGCTCTAAATAGACCCAGTTTTCGGAAGCGATTTGTACGGAAGAAAATAAATATATTTTTCTAGGGCTTGAAGTTAATAGCTGAGCTTGGCAAGCCTCCTTGGCATTGTTTCCAAAACCCAAAGAAATTAATCCATAATTATTAATATTTTTTTCGGTATCAATTAAACCATCTCTTCCTTGATCCATAGAATGGTTGTTGGCAAGGTTCAAATGTGTGATGTGATGTTTTTTTAATTCATCCAGCCATTCGGGTTCTGCCCGGAAAATAAATTGTTTGTTGATAGGGGCATTTATTTTTGTTGCCGGACATTCTAAATTAGCAATAACGATTTCGTGTTTTTTTAAAATCGAATCAATACTAGGATGGAATAATTTTTCGATGCCCAGATTTTCTATTTTTTGTCGAACACCTCTATCTAATAATAAATCTCCGGCAAAAAGAATTGTCGTGTTTTCTTTTTTCTCTTTACAGGAATAAAGTGATAAGAAAAGAAAACCTAAAAACAAACACGGAATAAAATATGATATTCCGTGTTTATTTTTTTTATATTGAAAATGAATTAACACCCCGAACTGTAAAATATTTTTTCGTTGCTCTTAGGAGCATCAATGGGTACAATGATTTCTTGGATCCAATCTGGTGTTTCGGGTGCTTTGTTTTCTTCTAACATTTTTTGCCATTCTTCGTCGGTTAATCTATTTCCTAAAGGTAAATTAAATTCATGGTAAGAAAAAACAGCTCCCTTTGTTAAATATAAATATCCCTCAATTTCAACGACGACATAAATATCATTCACATGACCGGTGGCTACGTGCATGATTCCCCTGTTTATATTATTGGTTGAGTTGGAGGTATAAACATCTGCAACGACAGCTACTGATTTGTCCGGACCTTTTACATCATTCCAGCCGCTTAAAAATTCATCTTTTTGTTTCACCAAATCAAGCGTAAGCCATTCGAAAGTGCTGCCGATAAATTCAATTTGTTGATATTCTTTGTTGGATAATTTCTCACCTTTTAATTCTTTTTCACTAGCCGATAAAAGAAAGGCTGCATTTTCTTTCATGCTTTTTGTAATGCTTTTTATTTTATCGGTCATTAAATTATTTTTTTCCAATACAGATTGAGTGAGGTCTAACAATTCTAAAACACCATTCCAATAGGCGGTATTGGGTTCGACATAACCCACAGTATATGGAGCGGGTGGTCCGCCTGCTCCACATTCAGCGGCGAAGGGTTGTTCTGCATATAAAATGGCATCGTGTTTTAATTCTGCCCAAGAAGAAAGGGAGGCATTCAGATCTTTTTTCTTCCAAGCATCATTTTGCATAAAATAGGGGTATTTTTTGTTAGGCTGTTGTAAATCCAATAAAGATTTGATCCAATTATTATAAAGGGTATAATTCCAATCTGTGTTTTTCATTTTTGTTTTTAATTGGGAAAGTCGTTCTCCATACTGATCCCATTTTTCGTTTTCTTTTAATTCATTTAAAAGAATATTTTCTGCTGATTTACTTCCGAAGGCAGCCATTACATCCAAGCCTTTTGGATATCCCCGTTGTGTTTTTAGACTATTGGCATCAACTAATTCTTGCATGATTTCATTGTCGGCCAAATATCGTTGAGGTATGAAATTAATTTTATCTACACAAGATAAAGCTTGCTTGGGTTTGATGACATTTTGATCGTCTGCAATTTTTTTCACTTCTTTTCTGAATCTTTCCAACTGGGAAGGGTCATTTAATATTTGTTGGATGTCATAACTCCCTCGTTGCATAATTCTGGCAAGATTCAAAAAAGAAACATTGTCGGGTTGGCCAATAATAAAATTAATCGGCTCCATTATAGATTTATATTTTTTCAAGGTCTTTTCACCATAATTAGGACTCTTGACCAAAAGCCAAGCGCTCAGTGCCGCCCGCTTTAATTGAGCATCGTTGTCCAAGCAATAAGGAGCCGTTTGCAACCACATCATGGCCTTGAAATATTTTTTCAAACCTTCTGTACGGGTGTAGTGCCCTCTAGGTTTAAATAAACTATATGGAAAAGCAACATCTTTATATTCTAAAAATTCGGAGGTATTGTCTTTTGCTGCTTCGATATTTTTTAATTCTTTTTGATAAAGGTCTTTGAAGCTTGCAGGTACATTTGTTTTGTTTTCTGTTAGAATATAATGGGCAATAGCATAATAGGTGGCGTTGTGTTCTGCTAGTTTTTTTATTTCTGGATCGGTATTTTTCGAAGCAAAATCATTCATGTCTTTCAACATTGAATTTGTAATATCTTTTAGAATGGGAATGAATTTCTCTTCTTCTGTTTTTCGTAAAACGAACCCAAAGTACATGTGGAACAATTGCATGTACATGTCAGTTGTGACAAAATTGGGGAATTGTTGGTAATCATTTTTTTCGTAAACATGAAAATGTTGTATGTTATTATTCGGGACAATGGCAAAGCCATTTTTTTCTAACATACCCATTAATTTCGGATCGGGTTTTTCGAGCTGAAATAAATTAATGATGTTTTTTAAATTGGCAGAGGTATTTCCTTTATTATTGATGAAATTATCGGCCATTAATTCTTTTTCTCGTTGTTTTAATTTTTCAATGAAAGTTTGTTCCTCTTCAGAATAAGTGATGTCGGGAGCTGTGCCATCTTCTTCTTGCCAATATCGATTATCCATAATTTCGTCATACCAAGAAGTGGTATTGTAGATGGCTCTCAAATCAGCTTTCATAAAACAATATCCTTGTCTAGCGGCAAATGAATTTCTCAGAATTCTTATGTCCGACAAACTCAATTGCGTTATGTCCATGTTTAAATCCACTTTGTTTTTTAGCGATTCTATATCCAAACCTATCCCTTCTTTATAAGGATTGATAATAGTGGATGATTCTTCGTTGGTGGGTGTGGTTTCATCTGCTGGTGTTGGTGGAGAGGTGACTTCAGAATCTGGCTGAGTTGTGGCGTTAGTTGAATTCGTATTGTTGTTCTCATTCTTTATACAAGAAAAGAACAAAATGGTGATAAGGATATAAAAAATGTTTTTCATTATTAATTATGTTTAATCAGAATGATTGTTGTAATAACTTTTTAGCTTCACTTTTGGATATTTCTCTATCTAAATATTCGGTGAATTCTAACCCGAATTTCCTCCATTTATATTCGGCAACCAAATATTTTCCGTTTTTTTCTAATTCAATGCTTCGAATTCTTGCTCCTTCTTCTTTTTTTATGAATCTGAAATCTTCTATGGGCTGTCCCAGTCGAGAACCCATCCAAAGGGGTCTGACTAGTCCGTGATAATTTTTGAAAAAGAAAATCCGTTTTCCCATAGAGGAATCGAAGCGGGTCATTTTGATTACTCCGACAATAGCATCGTCGACACCATTTTCATCGATGTCTCCAATTTGATATTGATAGACTGGGTAGGGGAGTTCCCATTCGTCTTGCGTCGAATCGGTTTCGATTTTTAAGATGGATAAATGTTCATGGATGGTTTTTAATTGAAATGCAGCCTGTTTTTCTTTTGGAGAAAATGAACATCCTAATATGAGAAATAAAAATAGAATCCAAGTTAATTCCAAGATAGTTCTATTCATATTTTTTATCTTAGTAATCAATTATTCGTAATAAAGTCTAATTTAGAATTAAATTTTTAAAATAAAAAAAGCTGTCCCAAATTCATTGGAACAGCTAGGTGATGCAAATTGGTTTTTTGGATAGAAGGACTTGCTATAATTTTACCAATCTAATTTTTGTTTCCAGAGCGTCATCAAAATATGCATCTCCAGCATTGCCTACTTCGAATTGAATGATTTCGCCTTTTTTTAATTTCAAGGAGGCTTTGTACGTGGATGTTGAATTTACTTTTGAAACCAATTTTTTGTGAATTACTTTGTAACCCGACTGGATAGATGAATCTGTTTTTCCTTCTACTCCTTTGGCATTGGTGTAAACTGCCGTTCCGATATTTTGGGCTTGTTCATCAATGGCTTTCCATTCTACGCTAACAGCGTATTGACCATCTTCTGGAGCGGTGAAACGTATTTTCGTAAGATGTTCGGCACCGTTGCCCGGATGCATGACTGTTTTTTTCGGTTTAAAAACTAAACCGGCAGACATCGGGACATCGCTGTCTCCGTTGTTTCTGTGGACACCATGCCAGGTGTCAGAGGCATAAATAGATGTTATGTTATTCTTTTCTCCGTTTTTTGACATGGCTTTAAAATCTCCTCCAATTTTTCCATAACCAAAACTCCACGTACTCGACGATCCTTTGTCAACTCTAGGAACAAAATCCTTGTTTAATTTTTCGATTTTCCAGAGTTGCCCGGACACATTTTTGTCTTTATCCATAAAAGCAGCACCTCCATGGACAGTAGAACCAGCTTCGTTTCCTTCCAAAGCTTCTTCTTCTCCTCGGAACATAGTTTTTAACTTGTAGTAACCGTTTCCTGCAGGAATAATTTTCCAAAGTTGCCCGGAAACATTTTGGCATTTGTCCATGAAAGCGGCACCGTTATGAACTTTTGAGCCGGCTTCGTTACATTCTAAACATTCATCTTTTCCTCTGAATTTTGTTTTTAAACGATAGTAACCATCTTTAACAGGTACGATTTTCCAAATTTGTCCACTTACATTTTGTTTTTTGTCCATAAAGGCCGCACCACTTTTTACTTTTGAACTGGCTTGGTTTCCTTCCAAACATTCTTTTTCTCCTCTGAACTTAGTGTAGAGTCGATATTCGCCATCGAATTTTTCTTGACCGAAAATATGAGTAGATGCTAATAGAAGGGCTGTAATTAATATGAAATAAATGGAATGTCTCATGATTTTAAATTTTCAAATGGTTTAAAAATAAATGA
>JAHDDR010000229.1 GCA_020629255.1 Saprospiraceae bacterium
GACTTCAAGTCGTCAGTATTAAGTAACCCACCTACTTCAAGTAGGTGGTTGTTTATTCTTATAATCCTTTAGGAAAAAAGTATAATTGGTTCTGTACCGATTGTGGGAGATACGTTCCGTAAAAGGTTTGAGAATAATAGCTGCGGTATCATCATCCTTGTCAGTGATGATGGTCAAGGAATCTTTAGACAATTCGATATTGGAAGAATTTGCAAAGCGCTTGTAGGGCATTGCTTTTTTTATCAACGACACTAAGGAATGCTCCGTATTCGTCAAAATCAATTTGGAAATATATTTTGGGATGGACTCTGGATTTATTCTCGAATGAGGTTTGTCTTTTGAAATGCCCGAAGAGATCGTTTTTCATAGCGAATGTTAAATGTTGAGTATAGAAAATCCTTTCGGAAATTAATCCGAAAGGATTTATGAATCTTTTTAGGGTAATAACCGCCCATACCTCCTAGGGAACGGAATCGTTTCCCTCAAATGATGGATTCCACAAACCCAACGCACCATTCTCTCCAATCCTAATCCGAAACCGGAATGAGGAACCGAACCGAATCGCCTCAAATCCAAGTACCATTCGAATGGTTCCATAGGAAGGTTGTGGTCCTTTATTTTTTGTAACAATATGTCTATGTCGGTCTCTCGTTCCGAACCGCCTACTATTTCCCCATAACCATCCGGAGCCAATAAATCGACACCTTTTACATGGTCTGGGTCACCTTCGACTTCTTTCATGTAGAATGCCTTGATTTTGGTAGGCCAGTTATAAACCATAACCGGAGCATCGAATACCCTTGTTAAAACAGTTTCATCCGAATTTCCAAAATCTTCTCCATCCTTGAAATTCTTAGCAGATTCTATCCATTTCGGAATATTCCTACAAGCTTCTTCCAATGTGGCGATTTCACTTCTCAATGCAATAATTTTCGCTTCGTTGAATTTTCTCGCACCTTTTTTCATACCTGCCTTAATCGCAGTTTCCCTTTCGGCAATGTCCTTGGTTTTTTCTTCTATTCCTGCTTTGGCGGCAGCCAAATCTCCTTCTTGTACCTTGATGGCATTTTTACCATCCACTTCTTTTTCTCCCCTAAGTATTTTAATGGCTTCCGTATAAGGAACCCTCGGATATGATTGGTTGACCGTAGCTAATTTCGTTACATCCCTTTCTAGGATTTCCAATTCCAAAGCATTATTTTTCAAACAACGGTTTACGACATGGCGGGTGAATTTTTCAATCAGATCCATGTTCATTTCGTTGTCATAAAAAGCCATTTCCGGTTCTATCATCCAGAATTCTGCCAAGTGCCTTGGCGTATCGGATTTTTCCGCACGGAAAGTAGGCCCGAAAGTATAAATCTTTCCTTGAGCCATGCACATGGCCTCACCGTACAATTGTCCCGTTTGGGCTAGGTATGCAGGTTCGCCAAAGAAATCTGTTCCGAACAAATCGGTTGTTCCTTCGGCAGCATTGCCTGTAAAGATGGGTGAATCCGTTTGGAGGAATCCTTCTTGTTGGAAAAACTCATGGATGCCCATAATGATTTCATTACGGACACGCAAAATTGCCCATTGTCTTTTGGATCTCAACCAGAGATGCCTTCTGTCTGCCAAAAAACGGACACCATGTTCGCTTTCATTGACTTTAATAGGATAGTCTTTTGCGTAATTATATATTTCCAAGTTGGTGGCAATGACTTCATAGCCGCCTTTGGCCCTTTCGTCTTTGGAGACATTGCCCGTGATAGCAAACGAACTTTCACGGGTCAGTTTTTTTGCTTTTTCAAATAATTCTTCTCCGAGGTCATCCTTTGCGAAGACACAAGGAGCGAAGCCGCTTCCATCCCTTAATTCTATAAAGGCATGGTTCGCACCGAAACGGGCATTATGAACCCAACCTTTCAGGGTGATTTCCTTTCCTTCGTACTCGGATAATTGGCTGATGTATTGGTGTGCCATTTGTTTTATGATTTTTTTTGAAAAAGTGTTACAAAAGTACAATAAGGTTTCATACTAAAAAAGGGCAATTGATAAATCAACTGCCCTTTTTTACCTAAGTATATTGATTTATTAGTTTTTTTCCGGTCTATTGAAATTATAAACAGCGAAGAGTACCAAAGCATTAGAATTAAAACCAAAATCAATGTTTAAAATTCCATCTCCCTCATTTGAATAGCTAAGAAGAATAGCTGGCATGGTTTCCAAACCAATTTTCACATTTTTTTTCAAATGCACCTGACTACCAAAAACATAGCCTAACCCTCCTTGAAGAACATATAATAAATCTCCTCCGTCTGATGTAAGATTGTTTAAGTCGGTGGCTAAGAGGAATTGTGGGCCTCTTAGGATTTCTACTGGAGAAGATCCTATTGTTTTTCTTTTTTCCAAGCCTAAAGAAAAACCGATTCTTGCACTAGCATTGCTAAATCCATCAGTTTTGACATAGTTGAAATTTCCGAAAGTAGCATTTAACCTAAACCATTTGTTTTCTTTTTTTTGAAGTTTGTAACTTAGGTTGAAATTTTCAAAAAGAGAGGTAAGGTCTGTTCCAAAGCCCACTTCTTTTTGTTGTTGGGCGGATGAAAGGAAAGGGTTAGCTAAAAAAATGATAAATAGTAATCCACTTAATTGTTTTAAATAAGTCATTGTTATTGTTTTTTGATAAAAAAAATGTTAAATGTAGAGCAAAGTTAATGTAAGGGTTTAAAAAATAAAAATATTATAAATCCCGATTTCGCTCCCAATGATTCTGATTGGCGGTTTCTTCTTGTAAAGTAACATAATTGAGGTAGCGTAACTCGCTGATTTCTTCTGCTTCAACAGCTTGTTTCACTGCACAACCCGGTTCGTTGAGGTGCATGCAGTTTGAAAATTTGCAGTCAGATGACTTTTCGAAAAATTCCCTGAAATTATGAGCAATTTCCAAGGGTTCCATATTGATGAAAGCCAAACTTTTTATACCCGGAGTATCTATAATGGATGCACCAAAATTTAAATCGTGCATTTCTGCAAAAGTGGTAGTGTGTTGTCCTTTTCCCGAATAATCGGAAATTTCATAGGTGGCAATATCCAAGTCAGGTTGTAAGGTATTTATCATGGTCGATTTCCCTACGCCGGAATGACCGCTTATCAAGGTAATCTTATCCTTTAGTTTTTCTTTCAAAATATCAATGCCATCATTTTCCAAGGCAGAAATGGCTAGGACATCGTATCCTATTGTGGTATAAATGTCTTCCATATAACGGAACATTGCCCAACCGTCTTCCGACCAAAGGTCAGATTTGTTGAAAATGATAAGTGTAGGGATCTCTACGGGTTCTGTCATCAGGAGAAAACGATCAATGAAGCCCTGTTTGAGATTGGGCTGTACAATGGTATTGAGAACAATTGCTTGGTCTATGTTGGCGGCAATGAGGTGTAAATGGTGTATTTTCCGGGGGGATTGTCTTACCACATAATTTTTGCGAGGATGTATTTTTCGGATGAGTGCGGTTTCTTCTTCTACCTTTTCGATTTCTAATTCGACGACATCTCCTACGGCGACGGGGTTGGTGAGTTTTTTTCCGTCCAAACGAAATTTTCCGATGATTCGGGAATGGTAAATCCTCCCCTCATCTGATTTTACCAGATACCAACTACCCGTGGATTTTATGACTGTTCCTTGCAAATTAATTTTTTTTGATTCTTAGAAGATATACAAACATTTGCAAAAATGAGTTCCCAATTTAACTGGTTTTTATAGATGAAGCTTCATGTACAGCAGCTGCCATATCAAGGACGAGTTGGGGATTTTTTTCCAAAGCATCTCCTACTACGACCACATCCGCACCTGCCTTTGCTTTGGCGCCACAAATTTCTGCCGTTTTGAATCCACCTCCAACAATCAAGGGACATTCCACTCCGGAGCTGACTGCTTGGATCATGGAATCGCTCATTGGGGTTTTGGCACCGCTACCTGCGTCCATATATAAAAGTTTCAGTCCGAGAAATTCTCCGGCTATTGCTGTAGAAAGTGCAATGTCATCCTTTGTTCTCGGAATGGGATAGGTATTGCTCATATAAGAAACCGTTGTTGGGACACCACCATCTATCAGCATATAACCTGTGGACATGATTTCCAAAGGGCTGATTTTCAGGTAGGGGGCTGTCTCAACGTGTTTGCCAATGAGTAAATCAGCATTCCTTCCTGAAATAAGGGAAAGGAACAGCAGAGCATCTGCCCTATAGCTGATTTGGTTTGTGCCCCCGGGAAAGAGGATGACCGGAATGTCACATTTTTTCTTGATATTGGTGATGAGTTCGTCTAACATTAGGTTAATGATAAGACTACCTCCTACAAAAAAATAATCCACTTTGGCTTCTATGGACAAACGAATGGTTTCATCCACATTTGCCAAACTGAGTTTGTCCGGGTCAAGGAGGCAGGCAAAGCTTTTCTTACCGGCTTTCTTATCTTCCTTGAATTTCTTGAATATGTTATTATCCTGCATAAAAAACGTTTCGTCGCCCAAAGTTAGCTAATTAATATGTAAAGGCTGCATTTCGTTTTGTCGTTTTATTATTAGTCTCGGCTAAATGTTTAGGAAATTGGATATATGAAAAACAAGTTGCTGGGAATAGCGTATTATATCTATTGTTACCTTTATGCAAAATTTCAAGCGATGATTATATATAGTGTTACGGTAAAAGTTATGTCAGAAATCCAAGTTGATTGGTATAATTGGATGAAAGAAGTGCATATTCCGGATGTAATGGAAACAGGAATGTTTAAGGAATGTAAAATGAGTAAGATTCTGGAAGAGGATGAGAGCCAGGGAGTGACTTACAATATGCAATATCTTTGCGAGAGCTATTCTGTGTTGATGGATTATCAAGAAAAATTTGCTCCGAGGTTACAAGATGAGCATAATAAGAGGTATGATGGGAAATACGTTGCTTTTAGAACATTACTAAAAGTAAAAGAAGAATTCAAACAGCTTGCTTAGTGTGGGAAAGCAAAAAAAGCCGAATTGGGATTCGGCTTTTTTTATTAGAAATAGGGGCTATGAAATCCTATTTCATTAATTCAAAATTTGCTACTGTATTATTCTACGGAGTAATTTGTATTTTGTTTCATTTCAATGAAATTGTTATAAAATTAATTACTCTACCCGATGGTTTTTAAAATAACTGCCGTTTCAGGTGTTTGTTCACCTGAAACACCTCGTCCGAACAGTATTTC
>JAHDDR010000035.1:0-2607 GCA_020629255.1 Saprospiraceae bacterium
TAGCTATAATATCGGGAATCTCAAAATTTCTTCCTGTATTTGAGGTAAATTGGAGGATTTCTATCAATACTCCGTATAATGAACTAGATGCAACTATGATAAAAAGGGTTGTGAAGGGGATATTTTTCTTTTCATTTTTTTTGCCATAGGCCCATATACTTAAAATCACGAGGATAAAATATACAAAGGCATGAGCTAGTTTATCTCCAAAATCAATTTCTACTGTTGGTAATTGAGGTGGAGGGATTAAAGATAATATCAATATGATTAATACCCATAGAAATACGAATAAATAATATTTCATTTAAGAAACCAAATCCTTGTATGCGGTGGCATCCATTAAATTTTCCAGTTCTGAAGGGTCTGACATTTCTATTTTAATAATCCAACCTTCTCCATAAGGGGCTTCATTGATTAAAGCCGGATTGTCTCCTTCTTCTTGGTTAAGTTCGGGATTGAATTCCAGAACCTTTCCTCCTACGGGCATAAATAAATCGGAAGTAGTTTTCACGGCTTCCACTACACCGAATTCATCATCTTTCGATAGTTCTTCGTTTACGCTTTCCACTTCTACGTATACAATTTCACCCAGCTCACTTTGGGCATGTTCTGTAATTCCTATGTAAGCTATATTCCCTTCTTCTACTCTTACCCATTCGTGCTCTTCGGAATACTTTAAATTATCTGGAAATGTCATTTTCTACTTATTTGAAATCAAAGGAATTTGATGTATCTAATCTATGCTGCCAAAAATAATTGAATTCTTGAAAAAGAATATATTTTGTTCTAAGAAATCAACAATAAATTTCTTAGAACAAAAAAGCGGCAATTGCATAAAGCAATTGCCGCCTATTGTATTATAATAAAAAATCAGATTGAATTAATCGATTTTTATAAACCTAGATGTATAAGTTTTATCATCTCCGATGACTCGTACAAAATAATTACCCGAAGCCAAATCAGATATTCTGATATCCAATTCTTGATCTCCGGCAACCAATCTTGTTAATCGTACAATTTGCCCGGAAGTATTCATGATTTCAACAATAGCATCTTTTCCGAAAGTAGATGAAGAGACCAATGTAACGATACTCTTTCCTTTGGTTGGTTGGATAAGAATGGTGTGTTGACCTTCTGCAAAATTCAAAACTCTCACCTCACTATATTCGAATGAGCCATCATAGTCTACCATTCTTAAACGGTAGTAGTTTGCTCCTTCTACAGGAGTTCTATGTGTATGCTCATAAGAAATCGGTGACGAAGAATGACCTGCTGCATCCATTCTGCTCAATTCTGAAAAGTCTCTTCCATTCAAACTGTGCTCAATGGCAAAGTAATCACTGTTTTCTTCTGTTGCTGTTTTCCAGAATAAGTCAGCCACATTTCCGTTTTTGACAGCTTCAAAATACAATAGTTCTACTGGAAGCAAGCAATCTACATTTGCAAAACTATACACTTGGCTAGTTATACACCCTGCAGCATCTGTTAATGTAAATGTTCCACTAGAAGAAATCCCAGCGATAGATGTTGAACCTGTAAGTCCTGTACTTGAACCACCTGGATACGTTAATGAATAGTTTGCTGTACCACCTGTAATGGTTACATCCACTGTACCTGTATTGTCATCTGCTCCGGTTCCTTGTCCACAATCTGCACCATCTGCTAGGGCAAGGGTTGGGAATGATGCTCCAGCAATAGGAGTTGCTGTTGCATCTACCATTCCTGTACAACCTGCTTCGTTGGTTACAGAAACCAAACTCACATTACCTGGTTCACTTACAGATACTGTAACAGAACATTCTCCTGCTACTGGACAAGTCAACCCTGTGTTTAAAACACCTGGGGTATCGTCTGCTTGTACTTGCCAACCTCCATCAGTCAACTCTAGAGAAGAACCTACGGCAGTTCCACTTCCTTCACTACCTATATTGGTAGCTGTCATACCTGCAGCTGGTCCATTTGTTGCTGTTGTTGCTGCTTCCCATGAAACAAAGTCTAATACTGTTCCTGTAGCAATTTCAACCAAAGCTGGTCCATCACCAGGTCCATTTTCAAAATATTGTGAACTTAAATCAGCTAGGAAAAATGCCACTGCTCCACCTCCACAGCCTTCATCAGGGATAGTTCCAGACAAAGGTATTGTTGCATCCACCATTCCATCAGCGTCATAAGCCACTAAATTATAAGCTGATAAATCGATGCCGGCAGGTCCAGAAATTTCAATAAATTCATTAGTATCAGGACTTCCCGAGTCATCGTAGTGAACCTCAGTGACAGAAAGTGCCGGTGCATCTGGGCAGTCTCCACTTCCGCCACTTGCTTGAACTGTATTTCCAGCAGGATCTAGGTATTCGAATTCGAATGGTCCTGTTCCGTCAGTAAATGTAATAGTCACTTCACCCCCCACTTTAGGGCTACATCCTGTAATATCTGTAACTGCAGAAATTTCTGCAGCAGGAGCATCATTCACCTTGAATGTCAATTCTTCTGCATTGATAGTACCATCACATTCTCCTGCTTCTTGAGTTGTATTTGCTCCAGCATCATTATCTGAGAATACACTTACCAATGTAAATACTTGTGTTCCATCTGTAGCGGTATCTCCAT
>JAHDDR010000035.1:2707-30256 GCA_020629255.1 Saprospiraceae bacterium
GAGAATACACTTACCAATGTAAATACTTGTGTTCCATCTGTAGCGGTATCTCCATCATTTAATACAATACTGTTGGCACCTGTATTCATGATAACGGTGGTCAGTTCTCCATTTATAGAATATGTTACTACGGCAGGACCATCAGTAATCATGATAGACGCTGTGATATCCGGATCGTCGGCTGCGGTATTACACACATCTATAACAGCTGGTGTCAATACTGCTGTTGGGCAAGTCATGTTGTAAGCAAACTCTAATGTAGAAGACGTAGCATTACTTTCTAAACAACTACTTGGAATATCTTCTGTAAAAGGATTGATGATACCTTTGATGAAGAAATCTCCATCACCATCGAAGTTGCAATAAGCATCATCAAATGTTACACAGAATTCTACTAATTCTATAATAGCAGGAACACCGCAACCATCATTGGTGAATCCATCTAATCCTAAAGTAGTATTCATGGTTCCATCTTCATTGAAGTTAGCAAACTGACCATCTCCTTCAGGCCAATCAGAACCAGGAAAAGCATCTGGATCTGTATAAGCAAATGTGGTAATTGTAGCAGGGGTAGGATTATTTACTGCATCACACACACCGAAATCAACACCATCAGGACCAGAGTTACTGAATTGGCCACTACCAATTACAGCTTCGCTAATCATAATATAAACCGTTCCTAAACCACAAAAGCCAGAAAAATCGTATGCTGTGGTTAAGTTGTTTGAAGCAAAGAAAACAACCAATGCTCCATCAGGAATCGATCCTCCGTCATCCAAAACTTGGATCAAAGTAGGACAAGCAGCTGGTTGCAAATCTGCAACTCTAATATCATTTGGAGCAGGAGCTGTAAATTCTGTTACTAAATCATCAGCATCGTCACAAAACATATCTCCTGGATTCGTAAACCCTTCTAAGTAAATATCATCTACGTTAACAGCTCCACCACTTGCATTTTGAATGACCAAAAATTCATTATCATGCTCAGCTCCCCCTCCATTACATGAATTAAGGAAAATACCACTTACATAAATAGATGAACCAGAAACACCTCCAGAACCACCAGATGCATCCGGGATATCCAAAGACCCTAAATAAGTTCCCTCTCCATTATAAGGATCAAAACCTGTTGTACCATCTACGTAATAATCTATGGTTCCTCCTACAGGTAAATCTACAGCCGCAGAAACTTCAAAACAAACTTCATCTCCTGGGCAAATGCTTCCTGTAACAGTTGCACTACTTGTTGTAATTTCTGGGCACGGAGGAGCTGCACGGCAATCATCTCCTACAGTAATAATAGTACCTGTACCACAACCAGAATTATCTGAAATTTCCAGAGTGACCGGACTTGCCAAACTTGTAGGTAAATTAAAAAATCCTGTAGAAGATGTTCCAGCTGAAACACCATTTCCAAACAATTCATAATTCACATCACTACCTGCTGTTACATATTGACTAAAATCAATCGATCCTACATTCACATCAAAATCGCCTGGACAGGCAATGGCTGTTGTACCATCTGTTACTAATGCTTCTGCAACAGAAACGGTTACAACCATATCTTCATAACACTCATGTTGGCTTGCTGCACCCGCACGACCATCTACTGTACTTTGGCTTCCTGAACCACAGCAATCTGTGAAATCGTCCCAAATTAATTTATAGGTATATGTACCCGGAGCAAAAGCAGTCATATCTATCGTATAAGACATGATTGTTGTACCCATGTTCGTTGAACCTACTGCTTGAGTGGTCCAATCTACATAAGCTCCTGTTTCATCTACAATGAAAGAACCTGCTTTATTGTCTGTTGTTGATGTTGATTCTACATGCTGATAATTATATACCTCTACCGCAAAAGTTACTGGACCGGGTGTGCAAACGATATCTGTAGCATCTAAGCTTGCTGCTCTTGGACTTGAAGGATCTCCTAGCTCATTCATCATTGTATGCATAGCTACATCATAGGCTCCTACATAAGCGTAAAAGTCCCATGCGTCCGCATCATTAGTTGCTGCGGGTGTAGGGTGATCGGTATAGCCCCATTCAGCCAATGCTGCTGCTGGGTCAACTGATGATGGAGAAAGATCTGCACAATTTGTTGCTGGGTCTGTTGTTGCTTCATCAGCATTCAAATCCGGATCATCTGTGTGGGAAGGATCAGAACTTACTCCGATTCCATGAGCTCCATCATAGCCTGTAATTCTTGTATAAGAAGAATTACAACTTGTTGGTGCTGTTCCTACATACGTCCAAAAACCAGAAAGCACCATTGTATTGTCTACATCTGCATCTGCGTCTCCGTCTGCTCCTCTCCAATTACCATCAATAGATTCTGGCGTATCCGCAGTAGCTGGTGCTGCAGCAATACCTGGCATATAATAGTATGCTGTGTTGGATGCACATGCTCCAGCGATTGGCATTTCTTTTACTCCTGTTGCATCTCCTCCGTTTCCTTTTCTTCCCACGTGTGATTGAATGACATCATTAACAATACCATTCTCATCATTATCTCCCAAAAGATAAAACGAACCATCCTGTACCGCGATATGATCAGATGCTCCTCCACAAGTACTAGAAGAACCTCCATTAATTGAAATTCCTCCTGGAGATGTTATTGCTCCACCTTGTCCCCAGAAAATACCATCATGTGGTGTTCCGTCGGGTTGGAATAATACAATTTGATCTCCATCTTCGCTTGTACCACAAGCTCCATTGTCTACTGTGAATCCGTAAGTGGAGAATGAAGAAGAAATGTTTGCTGCATTCGCTGCATCGCAAACATCAAAGTCAGGAACTAACCCTGGAAAATCACAATCTGCACAGGCTATACCTGATGTTGCGGTTGAGAATGTACCTTCTGAGGTGTTTTCTGAGCAACCAATTAAATAAAGCCCATCGGAAGGAATCATTGCCCCTGAAGGTATGACTACTGCCCACTCGCCATTGGTCACTACCATACAGCCGATATCTGTACCTGGGCAACCTGCCAACTCGACAAAAGCATCGTTTCTCGAATCTGATTGTCCAGCATCTGCCATGACTTCATTAATAACTACGTTTTCGTATTGTGCCGAAATATGCCCAACAAAAAAAAACGTAATTATGAAAAGTAAAACGTGTCTCATAATTAAATAGTTAGGTGAATAAATGTGAATTATTAGATTTTCATAAAAAATTTGAGAAACCTTATTCGAGTTTCTCATAGGTTAAATAAAATACTGAAAAATTAAAGAAGGTTCTTTCAATTTCTCTTTAGCAATTTTGGATTGTTCAACAAATAATAAATAGGGGGGAGGTTAAAGTTAATAAAAAAGAATGCTTCTGCAAAGTCTTAACTCGTTGAAACTTCATAAGTTAAGGAGGTTGTTTCAGTAAAAAAACCTATTAAAATAAAAAATATGTTTTATCTTTAAAACAACAGCTAATTATGAATTAATTAATTATTTATATATTATCATTGCTAATGTTTGGAATTTCCATTTCTTTATGGAAAATAAATTTTGAGTCGAAACGCTTTCAATTTATAAAATCATTCTTATGCCATCAGTTATTATTGTTGGAAGTGGGATTGGAGGAATTGCTCTTTCCATTCGTTTGGCAAAGAAAAAAGGGTATGATGTTCATATTTATGAAGCCAATGATTTTTCTGGAGGAAAATTATCCCAATTTAATTTAGGGGGATACCGTTTTGATGCTGGCCCTTCCCTTTTTACGATGCCCCAATATGTAGATGAATTATTTTCTTTGTGTGGAGAAACTTCTACAGACTTTTTTGAGTATGAACAACTCGAAACAGTCTGCCATTATTTTTGGGAAGATGGTACTCGCCTAAAGGCATATTCTAATTTTGATGCTTTTGCCCAAGAGGTAAAACAAGTATTTGACATTGACAAAAAAGCACTTCAAAATTTTTTTGATGAAAACAGAATGAAATATGAATTAACGGGTAGGATCTTCTTAGAACGTTCACTACATAAGTTTACATCGTGGTTCCGGAAAGATGTAGGGAAAGCTTTATTTCATATTCCCCAACTCGATATTTTTAAAACCATGCATCAGGTCAATCAAAAAAAATTAAAGCACCCTAAGCTTGTACAATTCTTTGATCGCTTTGCCACTTATAATGGTTCTAACCCTTACGAGGCTTCTGGTATATTAAATATCATTCCTCATTTCGAGCACCATTTTGGGGCATATTTTCCAAAAGGTGGGATGGTGTCCATAACGAGTAGTCTTGTTGATTTGGCGCTAAGGCAAGGGGTTAATTTCCATTTCGGTAAAAAAGTAGAGAAAATCGAAGTAAAGAATCATAAAGTTAGTGGTATCCTTCTTAATGGAGAATTCATTTCTGCTGATATTGTAGCGAGTAATGTGGATGTTTATCCTACCTACAAAAAATTGCTGCCTAATGAAAAACATCCGACCCGGATATTGAATGAGGAGCGCTCTTCGTCTGCTTTGATTTTTTATTGGGGAATACAAAAACAGTTTCCCGAACTCATATTACATAACATCCTGTTCAGCAAGGATTATGAGAAAGAATTTTCGTGCCTTTCGGAAGGAAAAATATATGATGATCCTACCGTTTATATCAACATCAGTTCGAAGCATCAGAAATCGGATGCCCCTCAAGGTTGTGAGAATTGGTTCACGATGATTAATGTTCCTTTCAACAAAGGGCAATACTCGGAAGAGGTAATCCAAGAAGCCAAAAAAAACATTTTAAAAAAAATCAAACGATCTTTAGGTGTGGACATCGAGCCTTTTATTGCATGTGAGGATGTTCTCGATCCTATTTCTATTGAGTCAAGGACTGGTTCTTTTGCCGGAGCCTTGTATGGTACGGCTTCAAATGATCGGATGGCGGCATTTAATCGTCATCCTAATTTTTCAAGGAGAATCAAGAATCTTTATTTTTGTGGAGGGAGTGTTCATCCGGGAGGCGGTATTCCGCTTTGTTTACTCTCGGCTAAAATTGTAGATGAATTAATTAGTCTAAGTTGCGAATAAATCCGCAACGCCAATAGTCAAATAGCCAATAGTCCATGGAATTCCTCTAAACGTCATTATTCTATGGTCTATCCAAACTATTTGGCTATGGTCTCAAGTTGCAACGCAACTTGAATGAATTAGTGAAACGATCTAATTGAAGGTCGTTTATTGGATTTTATCAATCAAAAACCATATTATTGAAGAATGGCTAGGAAATATACAGCAGGGGCAATTGTTACTCGAGCGGCACAACGTTCTAGGGAAGAATTGGAATATGTCAGCGAACACCATTCTTCTTCCTTCATACTTGTTGTTATTTATTTGGTGGGGATGATTGGGTTGGTTTTCAATATCCATCCGAGTTTTATTTTCCTTACTCCTATTAATCTATTGGTTTCACTGGGTATTGTGCTTTATCATCATCCTACAAAAAATAAAGCGTTTTATAGTTTCCTTTATATTGCTTTTATGTTTGGATTCCTGATCGAAATTGCTGGTGTGAGTTCGGGTCTTATTTTTGGGGAATATTATTATGGTGAAGTATTGGGTCCGAAAATTAAGGGGACTCCATTAATGATTGGCGTAAATTGGGTAATGCTGATTTATTGTTGCGGAGCTGCACTAAGTCGTTTTTTTCCAAAAAGGAATATTTATTTTAAAAGCTTTATTGGTGCATTGGCTTTGGTGAGCTTGGACATTCTCATCGAGCCTGTTGCCATGTATTATGAGTTTTGGTATTGGGGTGACAATAATATAGTACCTCTCCAGAATTATGTGGCTTGGTTTATGATTTCATTCATATTATTGATGGTTTTCCATTTATTAATCAAGGATTTGAAAAACAATGCTGCCTTTACCTTGTTCAATCTCCAATTCATCTTCTTCCTCATTGTTGGAATAGATTGGTAATTCATCAAAAATCATAGTTATCATGATGGCTCTCTTTTATATTTTCATTATTCTAATAACTGTTGGTCTGATGGAGTTTGTTGCTTGGTTCACCCATAAATTTGTTATGCATGGTTTATTGTGGATTTGGCACGAAGATCACCATCAACCTCATCTGAAAAATGGTTTCTTTGAAAAGAACGATTTGTTTTTCCTTATTTTTGCCATACCCAGTGCTACTTGTTATATTCTTGGTTCTGCTACTTCCCATTTATGGCTCTTTTTCATTGGGGTTGGAATTTCTATTTATGGTTTGATCTATTTCCTAATCCATGATGTTTATATCCATCAACGATTCAAATGGTTCAGGAAGTTGGAGAATAAATATTCTATCGCCATTCTTAGGGCCCATGGAGCACATCATGCAAAAAAAACGAAAGAAGACGGGGAGTCTTTTGGGTTATTATTTGTGCATCCGAAGTATTTCAAGAAGAGAAAAGAGTGGAAAAAGCAAGCATCATACAATAGGATATATGTAGAAAATTAGGTGAAAATTGTGCCTTTGTAACAAAAAACACATCTAAAAATTGTCATTTCACCCATCATATTAACAACAAATATAGGCAGTAAAAGCCTGAAAATCAGTGACAAAATAAATTTTGAAAAACAAATTTAATGTCACAAAAAAACAACAATACACTTTCAATAGACAATAAAAATACAGATGTTTGCAACATAGTTACCCAGTATTTCTCTAGTAATACCAAGTTGTAAGATGATCTTAAGTTTTCTTTATTGAAGACAAAAGCGGCATTCTGGAATTGACCACAGAATGCCGCTATTTTTTTCTATTAGGTGTTCTTTATCAACTTTATCTTTTCTGTATCACGATTTTAGTCGTGTAGGAGGTCTCTCCAATTGCAAACCTCAAGGAATAAATTCCTGATGCAAATCCACTCATATCCACTTCTTTCGACTGTTCTCCACTTGTACTTATCCAAGAGAAAGATTTCACTTTACGCCCAATGGCATCATAAAGATGAACTTGAACGTCTTCTGAACTTGTCCATTTCATATCGAGATTCAAGAAGCCATCATTTACCGGATTCGGATATGCTTTTACAGAACCGTTTTCTCCTAACTGAAGTATTGAACTCGCTTGTTCAACGGTAACCGTAACTGGAGATAGGCCGCTTCTGCACACGGTTCCGATTTCCACAACCCAATCATAGAAATAATAATAATAATCTCCGCCATAATTCGAATCATTGATGCTCACGGCTCCTTGCACGACATAGGGATAATTGACTCCTTCCCTATTCCTTTTCAATTCTGGGCTAATATTACCAAATACACTATTGTTTTGCCCTGCATTGGTTGTAAGCACATAATCATTGCCTGGAGGAATAACATAATCTAGGGTAATAATTTGTTCGCCAGTGATATTGACGGTTGTCGATTCTATTACCGCTCCCGAATTATCCTTGAGTTCGATGACTCGATCGCCGGGAAAATCGGTATAGACCTTAACTGATTTCAAATTAATTTCCTGCAATACATCAAAAATGATTTCTCCATTAAATTCGGCACTACTATAATTATTTCCAAAATGGTCGGGCATGCCGGTACTTTCTACAGATGCATCATAACTCAGTTCATCTCCCACATAATATGTTGTTGTTTCGGTTAGAACCGGCGTTTCGAAATTTGTTCCTGTCCCAAGTTCTATAGTTCCTGCGGCATCTTCATACCAAACAATGTTGTTCCCTTGAGCTGTCAGGGTGGCTGATTGAGATGAATTGATGGTCACATCATCAGATGTTGGTGTTGGTGGAGTAGCCAAGACTTCCGTGGTAACAATTTCCGAAACAAAATCTTCACAATCATTAGAAACCGTAACTTGGAATGTTCCTGTTTCAGACACAGTAATTTCGGCACCTGCTTGTCCACTAGACCACGAATAGCTGTTGGGAGTTGTGGAGGTTTCTGCTGTCAGAGAAACACTTCCTCCTTCACAAAATTTAAGGCTTCCATCCAAACTAATGGAAGGATCCAGTGGTTGTGGTGTTCCTATATTTACCATACTTCCACTTGCACAATCTGTTGCATCCATGACTATCAAGGCATAAGATCCCGGCTCATTAATAGTTACAGATGAACTGGTCTCCCCAGTTGACCATAAATAAGTATATCCTGAAGGAGCGGTTAATGTAAGGGATTCTCCCGAACATATGATGGGTACTGCACTTAATGTAATATCCGAAGGAGGTCCAGAGCATGTGTTTTCAACTATATTTATGTACTGATTGGGGCTTGGATTTTCAACTATATTTATATTGCCCGAAGGCCACCAAACCACAATTTGATCAATACTGGTACTCTGACCGATTCCAAAATGTTGACTAAAAGAATTGACGATTCCATAACTTTCGCCCGCTCGGACTTCTCGAGTCTGTACTCCCCAATCACCAAAAATCTGAACCTTGGCTCCTACAGCACTCCTATTACTTTCCACTCCTTCTAAATTAATCGCTATGAAGTTATTGGAATTTCCTTCATTGAGCCAAACAATATCTGCAACATCCGAAGGTGTTGTATAAATTTCGGCATAACCACCATACACATCCAAGAAACCATCATGGTCCAAATCTCCTATGGCAAAAGATTCCATGTCTTCGTTATTGAAGACTCCCGCCAATTTAGTGAATGTTCCATCTCCATTATTATGATAAATTTCTTCATCACTCCCCGACACTAATAAGTCTACGAAACCATCATTATCAAAATCTTCCATGATGGCTTGAATGGCCGTTACACTTACATCAATTCCTGCTTCTGTGGTTACGTCCGTAAAATAATCCGAATCATTCCTAAGTAATTGGGATGGTGCATCATGATTGGTAATGAAACAATCGAAATCCCCATCATTATCATAATCTGCAAAATCGGCAGTCCAAGATTGAGCTCCGATGGCCAAACCATATTCTTCCGCTCTATCGATATAATTTCCATTCCCATCATTCACATATAACGTGTTGACCCGTCTTGCATCTGTTGGGTCGTTTACCCCTTGGCGACATTTGGCAATGTAAAGATCGATGTCTCCATCATTGTCAAAATCAGTCCAAACACTACCATAATTTCCTGAATCATCCGAATTGGGTTTGTCCATATTTATCCATGCATCAGCTTGTATCAGATTACCGGAACCATCGTTCCCCCAAATACGACTTTCGGCATCATCATGACAAATGAACACATCTAACCAACCGTCATTATTGATGTCTGCATAGTTGGAACCCTGAGCGAACAAACCGGGTCCTGGAAGGTTGTTTACCGTAAAGGAAGAGCCATCTGCATTACCTTTTGCCAGCTTCACTCCATTATAAGCACCTGCAGTAAAAATATCTATGATACCATTATTATCCACATCACCGGCACACATGGTCCATTCGCTATCATTTGCATTAATACCCCCAGATACTGTATTAAATGAGCCATCCGGTTGTTGATATTCTATGGATAGCATTTGTCCATCTTGTAACCTTGCAATATCATCATAACCATCTCCATTGATGTCAAGGACGGCGATGGCAACTCCACTATAATTCCCTGACAACCCCAAAGCGGAGGTGTTATCTGTGAAGGAAATTTGAGCAGAGACCCAAGACAATGTTAAGGCAACAGTGAGGGAAGTGAGGATTTTTTTCATGTGATCTGAATTTGTAAATGATTAGACGAGTAAATGTTCTCAATTTTAAATCGTGTTGAAATTACGATTTTGAGACGTCTATCCATAAAAATCGTTTGAAAGAGTAGCCCATTTGACAGAAAAGAGATCTATAATTTGTTTTTTGCTTGTATTATGGATGATAAACCCAGAATTAATTTTGATTTTTGCGGCAAATTATTCTAACATGAAATATAGAAGGCTTTCATTAGATGAACTCAAGGAACTCGAACCAGAATTTGTTCGTTTTCTAGCGTCCAATTCAGTAACGGCAGATGATTGGACAAAAATAAAGGAAGATTCTCCAAAGAAAGCAGAACAATTAATCGAGCTTTTCAGCGATATTGTTTTTGATAAAATCTTGACTCCTGTAGTGTACATGGAACAAAAGACTAAGCACCATCTAAGGATCTATAAATTTTTAGAAGATCGCATTATACTAATGGGACTTTTGATTGAAGATGCTCCTTCATTCGATTTTACAAAAAACAATTCACCTCAAGAAATGATTCAAGCCATCGAGCAATCGAAAGGCACCATAAAAACCTTTGCTGCTGAAAAGAAAATCGCAAATTCCAAACAAATGGAAGCATTTGCCTTATTAGAAAGTGGTGCCTTAATTTCTAAAAGTTCTCTTTTATTCGATACCATCCAATCTTTACAAGGCGCTTAGATAATGTTATGCCTGTGCTTTGGGTGTATTGAAATTCATGGGTGGAAAATGTGGCGGCTCCCCTTCGCTGATGGGGCCATTCTGTGCTTCGAATTTTTTGACATTATCCACCAAAGCCCTCATTAGGCGTTTGGCATGTTGTGGCGTTAGAATAATTCTACTTTTCACCTTCGCTTTGGGCACATTGGGTACCATCCGGATAAAGTCAACAATAAATTCGGCGTGTGAATGAGAAATTACAGCTAAGTTGGCATATGTGCCTTCTGCAACATCTTCTGGTAATTCTATACTGATTTGGTTTTGCTTTTCTTCTGCCATTTCTATTTTTTCTTTATTATTCGACAAGGTACATAATCTAATACAATCCTACTTTGCTATTTGTTGAAAAAGAAAACATCTTTGCCTTCAAATAATAAAAAGATGGATCATTTTATCGAAAAAAACAGACAACTCTGGAATGCGAAAACGCCTTATCATGTCAAATCCGATTTCTATGAATTGGATGCATTCAAGAAAGGAAAAAATGTTTTGCGTGAAATCGAGTTGGAGGGTCTAGGAGATGTTAGCGGAAAATCGTTACTGCACCTACAATGTCATTTTGGGCAAGATACACTTTGTTGGTCCAGAATGGGTGCAAGATGTACGGGGGTGGATTTTTCAAGCGAAGCCCTAACTGCTGCTAGGGAATTGAACCAAGAATTAGGACTGGATGCCAAATTTGTCGAATCCGATGTTTTGAAATTGAAGGATAATTTAGACGGTTCTTTCGATATTGTTTTTACTTCTTATGGAGCCATCGGTTGGTTGCCCGACTTGAAAGCATGGGCAAAAACAGTATCTCATTTTCTAAAACTAGGAGGTACGTTTTTTATTGCTGAATTCCATCCTTTCCTCTACACACTAGATTGGGGTAAACTCACACTAGCTTATAATTATTTTAACCAAGGCGAACCCGACCACGAAATAACAGATGGAACGTATGCAGACCCTGGTGCTGATTTAAAATTAGATGAATATTTTTGGCCCCACTCTTTTGAAGAAATTCTCATGTCTTTAATGAATGAAGGGTTGCAGCTGAAAGAACTCAAAGAATATCCCTGGTCTCCATATCCTTGTTTTCCGAATGTGAAATCTGTGGGTGAAAATCGTTGGAAATTTGCAAATGTAGAGAAGGAAATTCCTTATGTGTTTTCCTTGAAAATGACGAAAACCTAATTTTCTGCTTTTTCCTTAATTTGTAGTAAGGCTGCTTCAAGGGCGGGTTTCATGTCCAAGCCTTCTAATTCGGATAATGTTATTTCTCTATCTTGTTCGAATACTAGAACGGAGTTTTCCTCTTTTGAAAAAATTTGATGGCTTAATGTCCCTTTCAAAAAAGCATGTCGAACCAAAGAAAATATCATTTTCTTTTCTTCCGGAAATATCGTAATGAGTTCAACCACATCATCTGTTTCGGTGTATAAGGATCTGATCCATTCGTTTTCACCTCTTTCTTGGATTTCAAATTCCTCGATTCCTGGAATGAATTGATCGGGAGCATGTACTTTTTCAAGAAGAATTCCCCAAACTCTTTCAACAGATGCCTTTATTTCTTGTTCTATTCGAATTACCATAATGGTGTAAATGTATCACAAGCTGTAGTATTTTCATAATCTATAACATCTATGGTAATAACAATTACTTCTGGAAATAATTGATTTTGAATTGTCTCTCATCCGTTAAGATGCCAGAAACAATATAGCATAAAAATAAATTGACGTAATTTTACAGCATGAGCCAAAAATTTATCATACCCATATTTTTATTTGTGATTTTTTGGTGCGGAGCCCAAGCACAAAATTTTTTCGTCAATAACGAAAATGATAAATTACTAATTTTAAATATTAATGGTTGTTCTTCTACAACCATTGTAGATATTGGGGCTTTTAATGATATTGCCTCGCACCCTGATGGCGAATTGTATGGAGTGAAAAGCACCGGACAAATACATCGCATCAATACTACAACCGGAACCACCTCTTTTCTTGCAAATATCTGGGGGGCAAATACCGATATTTTTACATCCCTTACTGCCAATGCCGATGGTGAATTATTTGCCGCCACTAGAGATGGATATCTGTTCACGTATAACCCTAGCACCGGAGCGACAATTAGTTATGGAGATATGGGTGTGGGCGCCTCTGGAGATTTGACCTTTTATCAATCCAATCTTTATATGGCATCAATGGACAACACCCTTATGAAAATTGATCCTGCCAACCCCAGTAATAATTCTGTTTTTATTGATTTCTCTAGTATCATCAATAATGAAATTTGGGGCATTGTAAGTTCTGTTGATGGATGTGATGTGCGTACTTATGCAACATCCAACGGTAGTAATTCCCAAATTTATCAAATTGATTGGGACAACCAAACCATGAACTATGTTTGCTCTGTCAATTATAAAATCTATGGCGGTTCTAGTGAATTCGAATTCAATGCATCTGCAGATGCTATTACTATAGATGCCATTGATTTTATAGAGGGAGATTGCAATACGAATACAGGAGGAGTGGATATCACGGCGACTAGTTTAAATGGCTCTCTTGAATATAGCCTTGATGATGTCAATTATAGTCCGAATGGAACATTTACGAATCTGCCGGTGGGTTCTCATACTATTTATATTTTGGATGAATTGGGATGTACATACCAAGAAGATTTTCAAATCGATCCGAATAGTTCCATGTCTTTGGATAATCTTGAAATAGCTAATGCTTCTTGCTTGGGAAATGATGGTTCTGTTACCATTAATGCCACAAGTACGAATGGTGGCTTGACCTATAGTTTGGATGGAACGAATTTCCAAGGAAGCAATACATTTAATGGATTAGCTACTGGCAACTATACGGCATATGCCATGGATAACGAAGGGTGTCTGGTTACGGAAGATTTTGAAATCATTATTGGCATCAATGCCCAAATCAACGGCATAGATGCCACGGATGCTACTTGCAATGAAGACAATGGTTCTATCGCTATAAATGCTACGAGTTCTATCGGTCCACTTTCATTTAGTTTGGATGGCATCAATTTTCAGAACGAAAGCGATTTCATTAACTTACCTGCCGATAATTATATCGTCATTATTTCTGATGCCAATGGTTGTACCACCTCAGAAAATTTGGTTATCAATGACATCGAACCTTTCATTGTCCAAGATATTGCTGTCGAGCATACTACTTGTGGCTTAAGCAATGGAAGCATTGCTTTTGATGTGGATGCAAATGGGAACCAAATGGAATACAGTATTAATGGCACTACGTTTTCGAATGATTCGATTTTCGAAAATGTTTCAGGTGGTGATTATTCTGTCATTATCCAAGATACCAACGGATGCAAAGCAGAACAAGATCTTTCTGTCGAAATTAGTTATCCCATCGAATTAAATGAGATTGTTACTTCACCAACAGAATGTACCGTTCCAACGGGCAGCATTGAAGTGGATGCCTTCGGGGGACCAGATGTGCCTTTATTTTATATCTTGAACGGGTTTCAGAACAATACCGGTTCTTTCCAAGAATTGGAAAGCGGTGAATACGAAATTTTTATTCGAAATGTAGATGGTTGTGAACTGGGCCCCTTCTATGAAACATTAGACGATCCTTGTGGCATTTATGTTCCCAATGTGTTTTCTCCTAATGATGATGGTTTTAATGATTGGTTCAAATTGTATTCTCCGAAAGAGGTGACCATTATTACTTGCCAGATTTTTAACCGTTGGGGAGATTTGGTTTTTGAAAAGAACAATTTTTCTTCTGATGATTACTTCGAAGGTTGGTATGGCATCTTCAAAAATGAAGATGCGGAAAATGGGGTGTATACCTACCTTTTCCGCATCCTTAAAAATGGAGAAGAAATTCTCCTTTCCGGCGATGTTACTTTGGTTCGCTAATTACTAGATGTTATTAGGAACCTATTTTTTCTTCTTCGATAATGGCAGAAAGACCTCGATCCACCAAAGCATCTTTAAGAGGTTTCAATTCGTTCTTTGCTCCGGTCTTAACGGTTGCCTTTCCTCTAAAATGGATAATCAAAGAAAGTTGTTCTGCTTGTTGGGATGTGTGATCCAAAATTTCATTGAAACATTTGATCACCCAATCGAAAGTATTGAAATCATCGTTATAAACAATGATGTTGGCGATTGTTCCTGCGGTTGTTTCTTCAACCACTAATACATCTTCTTGTGTTTGTGTATGGAAGTTCATGTTGTAATGATATTTTGAAATAAAACTATACTTTGTTAATAACTAACCCAACTTCGATAAAGTTCCTTTGACGGCATCAAAATCGGGAAGGTCGCCGGCATTTTCTAATACTTCGGCATAACGGATGGTTCCTTCCTTGTCGATCACAAAAGCCGACCGTTTGGATACGCCTTTTAGTCCTAGAACAAAATCCTCATAAATCGAGCCATATTTTGTTGAGACCTCCCTATTGAAATCCGACAATAATGTAAAATTGAGTTTTTGTTCTGCTTTGAATTTTTCCAAAGCAAAAGGAGAATCGACAGAAATGGCGAGTACATCGGCATCCACCCCTTGATAAAAGGAGATGTCGTCCCTTGTATTACAAAGTTCGGTTGTACAAACTCCCGTAAATGCCAATGGGAAAAATAACAAGACAAGGTTCTTTCCTTCGTAATCTGAAAGGGAAACCGTTTTCTTTTCATCGCTAGTGAGGGAAAATCCCGGGGCTTTGTCGCCGACGTTTAATGCCATGAGGTATTAGGTTATGGTTAAAAAAATGAATCCACCACAAAAATACGATTTGACTTTCAAAAATTATAACTCAATTCACCAAAGTCCGGCATACTTTACATCTTGCTGGGAATGATGTTGTAGAAATTGGTGTCTGATTTGGATGATTTGCCTAAGATGCAAATGATCATGAGCCAACCAGTTTGCTAAAAAGAAGGCTGCCGTTAGTTCTCCTAATTTGGGATGGATAAACGTGTTTTCCCAATTGGGTGATTCTAATTTTCTTAAAAACAAAATGGATTGTCGCCTTTCGTGATAGAACGCCTCGGTTACTTTTTTGAAATCCTCAAGAGCATAATTTCTCCCTTCGACCCAACTTTCGGGATCAATCCCAATAAATTCGCCTCTATAATTTTCTAACGCCATGATGAGCCTTGCCCTGAAATCTTCTTTTTCCTCATCCCTCAGGTGGCAGGCGACTTGTAGGATGTTCCATTTTTCATCATTCTGTTTCCAAGTAAATTCTTCTTGTTCCATCCCCTTAAATAAGGCTTGGAATAAAGAATTGTTTTGTTCCAATTGATTGATAATCCTACCCGAATTAAATGTCATCGTATTTATTTTTTTTAATTTTTATGGAATCCATTACAAGATAGCGTCTATGTTATTAAAATAATTGATGAAAGAGGATTTGTTGCATTATGTATGGCGAATGAAGTCTTTTGATTTCCATAATTTAAGGACAACAACAGGGAAAGAAATTACAATTTTGCAATGGGGTGAACATAACAGCAATGCTGGCCCTGATTTTTTAAATGCTAAAATAAAAATAGGAGATACGCTTTGGGCAGGTAATGTAGAAATGCATCTAACCTCATCCGACTGGATAAGACATCGGCATAGCGAAGACCCTAGTTATGATAATGTCATATTACATGTAGTGTTAATTGAAAATGTGCTTATTCGTCGAGTTTCGGGTGAAATAATTCCTTGCTTGGAATTACAACAAAGAATTCCCAAAGAACTCTATTCAAATTATTTGAAATTAATTCACCAAGAAAGAAAAATTCCTTGTGGCAAAGAGTGTTCTTCTGTTCCTGCCATTATTAAAAATATGTGGCTAGAAAGATTAATGGTAGAAAGACTGGAAGAAAAAATAATTCCGATAAAAAAAGAAATGGATCAAACCCAAAATAATCGAGAAGAAGTTTTTTATCGTTTTTTAGCTCGTCATTTCGGAACGAATATCAACGGGGAACCCTTTGAACGGTTGGCTCGCTCCATCCCTTATTCCATCCTTATAAAACACAGTGATAATTTATTTTCTTTAGAGGCTTTATTATTCGGACAAGCGGGCATGCTCTTGGATGTAAAAGATGATTATTCCCAACAATTAAAAAAAGAATATGAATTTTTAAAACACAAATATTCATTGCAACGCTTAGTGCAAGTATCCGAATGGAAATTACTGCGTCTCCGTCCGGCCAACTTTCCTTATTTGCGAATAGCACAATTTGCCTCTCTTGTTTTCTGTACGCCCCGATTATTTGACCGGATTCTTGAAATTAAACATTATCCTGACATTATGAATTGGCTACACGTTGGTGTGTCTGATTATTGGAATGAGCATTATGTTTTAGGAAAAAAATCTATTTACAAAAAAAAGCATTTGGGAAAAAGTATGATTCATTCTATTGCTATTAATGCTATTGCTCCTTTTATTTTTCATTATGGTTGGGATAGGGATGATACTTTCTACAAGGAAAAAGCTTTGCAGCTTTTAGAAGATATGCCTCCTGAAAAAAACCATGTTATTACTATTTGGAAAGACTTGGGCATCGAACCTAAAAATGCGTTGCAATCCCAAGCACTCCTGCAATTAAAAAAGAAGTATTGCTCACGAAAAAAATGTTTGAATTGTTCCATCGGCCATCATCTTGTAGGAAAAAAATAAAAAAACTATCTCTATGGGTAACAAATTCAATGCTTACAGAACTTATAAGTGAAACCATTTGGGAAACAACAAAAATCAAATGAGAACTTTTTACTGGTGAAGAGGTATGGGAGAGTGTTCTCCCTACCTCTCTTTTGTATTTAATTTTATTTTTTCATTTTAAACATATAAAGCAAAGGTGGGTTGCTTTTCGACTCATTAGAAATATATAAGTTTCCTTCTTTATCGAAACATAAACCTTCGGGTTGGTTGTGTATTTTTTTCTCCAATTTTTCCAAGTGGATAAATTCTCCTTTTCGGTTAAGCACCAATAACATTTTCCCTTTCGAAGAAGTAATATAAATATGTCCGGTTTTAGGATGAATGGCAATCGCCGATGGACTATAAGTGACTTTATTTCCTTTGTCTTCTAATAATTTTTGAAATCCGGCATGTGTAGGAGCCATTTTTTTAATTCGTTCTACAATCGTCGGAATATTAATATTAAATAATGGTTCTTCTTTTAATTGCTGGGTAGCTAAATCAAATTGAAAAACGGAACGAATGGTCTTACCGTCGGGAGCATCTTTGCAGGCCAATAATAATGAATGGGTTTCTTTATCGTAGCAAAGACCTTCTACATCATATTCTTTTGTGAGAAAGAATTTCATTTTTATTACTTCTTGATTTTCTGTCCCCCAATTTTTTATTCGGTACATTGTACCGGAGCTTTTTACGACATAAACTTCTTCACCCACTATTTCTACTCCTTCATAATCTCCTTTATCTCTAAACGGAAAATCTTTTACGCCATCATTTGTTATGTAATATAAGTTACCTATTTCATCTTGAATAGCCAAAAGTCCTTTGCCCTGAATAAGTGTCAAGCCTGAAATTTCATTTAAAGATGGAGGTAATTCTTTTTTTGTATCGGGAGAACTTAAATTATAAGGGAGTTGATATTTTTTTTCTATAGAAGTATTCTTTTCTTTTACCATTTTTCTACTTGGATTACAGGCTAAAATGCTAATCCCAAAAAGTAGAAAAAATAATTTTTGTACGTTGATAATTTTATTCATTGCGAACCAGTGATTTAATTTTTGCTGCTTGGGAAGCAGGGAAAATAGAAAATAAAAATCCGAATAAAAGTATAAAACAAAATACGGCCAAGAAATCCATCCACCTCAAACTCATGGGGTAAGCATCTACGATAAAACCTTCCATGGGTAATAAATTAAATTGTTTGTGAAGGCAAAAAATTAAGGTGGCAATTGCAAATCCCAAAACCAAACCAATACTTGAAATTAATAATCCTACATTCACAAATACTTTTTTTACAAAAGCACTATCGGCCCCCATCGCTTTAAGGATGGCAATGTCTTTTTTCTTTTCATGGATCAGCATCAGCATGCAGCCAATCATATTGATGGATACCAGAAGCCCGGCTAATCCAACAATAATAAAACCCATGAATTTTTCGACTTTCATCAGTCGGAAAAATGCAGCATTTTGTTCGTACCGATCTTTTATATGATAATTCTCTCCGAGAATGTTTTTAATATTAGCTTTTACAAGGTCTGTCTCAGGGTTATTAGCAACTCGTATTTCTATTTGAGAAATTTCTCCTTCTTTATACCCTCGTAATTTCTGGGCAAAAGCCAAATCAGAAATGACATATTTTTCGTCGATTTGTTGTTGGATATTAAAAATAGCAATAGGGCTGAGGTATTGTTTTCGAAACGGTTTTTCAAAATTGCCCACTTTTTTATTCTTGAGCATGTATACAGAGAGTTGGCTCAGTACATCTTCAACACTAATGCCCATTTTATTTCGCATTCCATACCCGACAATAGCAAAATGCCTTGAGCCATTTTTCAATTTATATTTTCCTTCATAAATTACTGAGTCGAGATTGGAAACATTGATCCAGTTCTCATCGACGCCCTTTAGCAAACCGAAATCCTGTCCTCCTTTGTATTCGAAGAAAGCGATTTCCTCTAAGCTTTTTGCTACGGCCTCAACACCTTCTATTTCTAATAATTTCGTATAAGTTAATGAATCAAGCGTGAAGACTTTCCCTTCTTTGGGCGTCACCTTGATGTCTGGCTGGAAAGAATTATATAGGGATTTGATCAAATCTTCCAAACCATTAAAAACAGACATCACCAGAATGAGTGCTGCTGCCCCTAGGGTTACACCAAAAACAGAAATGCCAGTAATGATATTAATGGCATTCATGGATTTCTTACCAAAGAAATATTTCTTGGCGATATGAAAAGGAAGATTCATGTCGGAAAGATAGGATTATTCCTCAATATCCCCTTCTTTTTCCGAAGTTCCCATCTGATTTTCTGTTTCCAAACGATCGAAAAGTTCCGTTACCCGGTACATCTCATCCAAGGTGTCATCCAAATAATAATCTATAGAAGGAACTCTCCGGATCTGCTTTCTTACCCGTTGCACCAAACTCTGCTGGAGCCGATGCTTACTTTCTTGTACCATAAGAATGACCCCTTGCTTGTTCTCGGTGTTGTACACACTGAGGTACACTTTGGCAAGTTGTAAATCGGGTGAGACTACAACATTGGTTACGGTTACCAATGCATTATCATAAATATATTGCCCCTCTTGTTGGAGAACCATACTCAAATTTCTCCGAATCAATTCTGCTACCTGCCTTTGTCTTTTTGACATTGATTTTGCCATGTCGTTCTATTATTTAACTATAAAAATCAAGTTGCACTGCAACTTGAGTCCATAGCCCATTCGCTGGATAGACGATAGAATAATATAAGTGTAAGATAATTCCATGGACTATTTGCTAACTATGGACGTTGCCGATTCTCGCCACTTTTGGTATAAAGTTAATCGTTTTATGGGCTTAAAAGTTTCTTATTTGATAAAGAAGTATAAAAAATCCGAGTCGTAAAATAACAACTCGGATTTTTTATATAGACTTCCTAAGTAGGATCTAATCTATAAATATTATTTGATCGTATGATTGGGGAACAAGATTGTTCCCTTTATCTTGGCTGAAATTGAATATCAAGTACCAACATTGTTTTGCAGGTGCTTTGAAATCTTTTTCGAAACGATATTTTTTGGCTAGATTTTCTGCTTTTTGCAATACCAGATTATCCTTCAAACTAGATTTACTTTTATTAGAGCTGGCAGAAACGACCTTCCCCATTTGGTTGATACAAACATCTACATGGACCTTTCCGGTTTTCCCTTGTGCAATCGCTTTGATTTCTCCTTGGCTCGGGCGATCCTTTACCTTACGGTTAAAACCATGACCACTTCCTTCTCCACTCCCTGTACCAGTATCATTGCCTCCTGATCCACCGCTTCCAGCACTTGTTCCTTCATCTGTACCCGTTGGAGTTCCCGGTTTGCCTGGTGTGTTACCTGTATTGGTGCTTGTATTGGCATCCGTTCCGGATCCTGGACGTGTAGGCCTAGTAGGTTTCGTGGGTTTCGGATCGGCCGTCGGCTGATCTTTAGGCGGTGCCGGTTTAGATGGTTTGGGTGGTTTGGGTGTTGGTTTCGGTGGTACAGGTGGAGCCGTTACCGGTGATGGTTCTGGAGTTGTTTCCACTGGTGTGGGTTCGGGTGCCGGTTCGGGGGTCGGAGCCGGCTCGGGTTCTGGTGTTGGGGGTGTGGGTTCAGGTTCAGCATCTGGTACATCCGGAGCCGCTTCTTGTTCTGCCGCATCTTGTGTATCCCCCTTAGGATCGTCTGGTGCAGACGAACCTGATTCATCAAAAGGAATTTCTTCTACTTCTGGTTCTGGCGGCGGTGGAGGTGTATAATTCGCAAACTCGATCAGAATTTCCGATTTATCCTCTATCGGCTCATCCTTCAAGAAAGGAATCAGAGCGAGAATCAAAACACCTATATGTATGAAAAAAGCAATAATGAGACCTCGTCTCTTATTCTTTTTTTCTTCTACTTCTTCATGAAGATGGTTCGTCATCATAATCCTATAGTTTTCTATCCCCTAAAAATAAAGGTTTCGTTACAATAATGTAATTAATTCTCTGAAAAGGCAATAAAAGATTGTTTAAACTCTATTAAATCAGTGTTAAACAATGCCTTATCATGTTATTTGATGCAAAAAAAGTAGAGAGGGTTGTATCAAATCCTTATCATCAAGAACGAAATTCATGATAACATATTACGAACTTGTTTAAAAAGTGGTTGATTTCTAAGACAAAGCTCATTTTTAAACAAATTCTACCTATCAGAGGCTTCTAAACCAATCTGATAGGAGTTTTCTTTCTTCTGGAGTGAGTTTTGCGTCCCAGTGCATCATCCAATAAGGGGTAAGGGGCATTTCTTTCGCTTCCGTCTTCTCTGCAGATTCATCTGCTTTGTGCTTCATCTTATCCAAAGGCAAATCTCCCCATGTTGAATAATTCACTTCTTTCCTGCCATCATCTATATGCCCTTTCACCCACCACGAAATGGGAGCGATTTGGGAATATAGGGGATATTTGGTCTCGTAGGAATGGCAATCATAACAAGCGGTTTTCAGAATTCTTTTCACTTCATCGTTTGCCTGCGTGGTTACTATCAAATCCTTTGAGGCATCATATTCGGGAACTGTTTTATCGATTCTAAAAAACTGGATAATGACAAACAGAACAGCCAATCCTATCAATATTTTCTTTTTCATCTCTTATTCTTTTCTTAATCCTAGACCGACGCAATTTAGATATAATAATTTAATCTTATATTGGGTTTACTTCATAACTTGATTTTAATTTCTGAATACCTAAAATTATGTCGAAATTTTACAACACCCTTTTGTTGGTCTTTGTTTCCATAGCTATCCTATCCGCGCAAAAAATTACTTGGGCAGATGAGGTTGTTAGTTTTTCGAGTGAGTACCAAGATGCCTACCGCTATTATTCTTCTTACCAAATATTAGGTGTGCCGAATGCCATCGGTCCAGAAGATTTGAGTCCCTGGGCTTGGGTTCCCAAAAAGCCTGATGCAGGTAGTGAGCATATTCGAGTACGGTTTAAAAATGCACAAAAAGGAATTCGGCAAGTTTATGTTTCTGAAAGCCATGTTCCAGGCGCTATCACCAAAATTTCCCTTTTTGATAATAAAGGGAAAAAGCATGTAGTATATGAGAACAAAGATCCAAAACCATTAAGGACAACTCCTTATCGAATGTTTAAAACATCGTTTTCTCCTACTAATTACTATGTAAAGGAGTGCTTGGTTGAATTAAATACCAAGAAGGTGCCGGGTCACAATCATTTGGATGCTATTGGAATAACCGATCATCATGGTGAAATCAAAATAAAAGGATTGATTGATGATTTGCAATATGCCCGACCAGTCCCCCCTCCAGAAAATTTGGGTCGCTCGGTGAATTCTAATTTTGCAGAACGGTTGCCTATTATTTCACCTGACGGAAACACCTTGTATTTCACTAGAAAATGGCATCCGGATAATGTAGGAGCCAGAGAGAAAGATGGAAGAATAGAAAGTCAGGATGATATTTGGGTTTCACAAAGAAAAGGAAACAACCAATGGAGCCATGCTGTAAATATCGACTCTCCCCTGAATGACGAAAGACACAATTTTGTTATTGCTGTCAATCCAACAGGTACGAATATTTATTTGGGTAATGATTATCAAAATCGATCGAATAAAGATGGTGTTTCCATTTCATCCGGTGGTCGAGGAATGTGGGGAAAACCGAGGGCTTTGAAAATTCAGGATCATTATAATGATAATGTCTTTGTAGAATACCATATGAGTGTGGATGAAAAAATTCTACTCCTTTCGGTAGAAAGAACAGAAGGATATGGCGAAAGGGATCTTTATGTTTCTTTTAAACAAGGAAAAGGTTGGAGCAAACCTAAGAACTTGGGACGAGACATCAATACGGTAAATATTGAGAGCAGCGTTTTCTTAGCTGCCGATGGGAAGACACTTTATTTTTCAAGCAACGGTCATTATACCTATGGTGGTTTGGATGTGTTCATGTCGAAGAGATTGGACGATTCTTGGACCAAATGGAGTAAACCCAAAAATCTAGGTCCTAAAATTAATACACCCGAAAATGATTTTAATTATACGATTCCAGCATCAGGAGAATATGCTTATTTTTCATCTAGTTATGATAGTTATGGAATGTCGGATTTGTTCCGTATTCTTTTGCCCCAAGAGGCTCGTCCGGAACCCGTGATGCTGATGTCTGGGCAAATTATTGATGTAACCACCAACAAACCCATACAAGCTAAATTAAAGTACAACTCCCTTCCTAAAAAGAAGGATGAGAAACCAACTACTCCCGAGGAAGAAAACATTGCAGAAGCCGATGACGACGGTTCCTACCAAGTCATTTTACCTTATGGAGAAAATGTGGAAGTGTACGCTGATATTGAAGGGTATTTTCCAGTCAGTGAGAGCATGGAATTATCCGACGATAATCTCGAAGAATTGGATTCCGATAATCCAGACGATCCTTTGCTCGTATTCGATGATGCTCCTCCATCGGAAGAAGAAAAAAAATTGGAAAATGAACTGGTTAGGCTTGAGCAAGAACTGGCGGCTTTGAAAAAGAAAAAACAAGAACGACCCGAGCCTAAGAAATACATCACGGCTTATGATTATGATAAACCCCAAGGAGTCGTGACGAATCCATCTGCCCGACCCAAGCCCAAACCCAAAGTTGGCAAAGATTCGGAATTGGATTATCTGAAAAAGAAATATTACAACAAATTATATGGTTCTGATGATGAACCCGAAGACACCCCACCGTCTGATACTGTTGCTAGTACGCCTCGTAAAAATAATAAACCCAAGCCCAAACCGGCGGATAAAAATAATAAGGAGGTAAAATCCATGTATGATAAATTATATGGCAATAAGGATAAGGATGAACCCAAAGAAAAAGAGGTGGCTGAAACAGAAAGACCACAAGAGGTTGTGGATGATATGGATGATAATGAGGAAGATGACAACGAACCTATTGCCCAAAACAAGCCCCGTCCAAAACCCAATCCTGCAGATAAGAATGGGGATGAAGTACAATCCATGTATGATAAATTGTATGGCAATAAGAACAAAGACAAAGAGCCTTCCGATTCGGATGTTGTAGAAGATAAACCCGTTTCGAATCCTTCTGATGATCCTTTTTATGTGGCGGAGGAAGAAGAGGAAAAACCCGAAGAAAAGGAAACTCCTTCGGAGGATGTTGCGAAGGAAGAACCCAGGGAGGAAAATACAGATCCATTTTTTGTTCCTGAGGAAGAGGAGGATGAAAAAGAAACTCCAGTAGCTTCAAATAGACCTAAAGAAGATGTGCCTTCTTTCGAGGAATTGGAAGAAAAAATCCGACAAGAATTGAAGGCTGAATTGTTGGCACAAATCCGTGCGGAACTTCGTCAGGAATTGATGGATGAAATCAAAAAAGAGTTTGAAAGGGAAGCGCAAGAAAAAGCTCTTGTAGAAGAAGCCGCCCGAAAACTAGAACGGGAGAATCGGAAAAATCTGGATAGTCTCGACCCTGTAAAAGCGAATGTTGAAGGCGGCGATATCGAGGAGGAATTGAAATCTTTGATTATTGCTGATGTAAAAGAGCAACTCAAGGAAGAGTTGGAAGCACCCATCAAGGAGGAACTCAAGGAAGATGTGGCTCTTTTGGTGAAGGAGAAGGAATTGGAAAAGAAAGAAGAAAAAGCCAATGAATTGAAAAAGGAACGAATGGAAAATTCGGATGGGCCTCGCTTAAAGGATGAACCGAAGAAAGATCCTGAATATATAGAATTGAATCAGAATATTCAGGTGGTTCCGATTAAGGTTGGGCAGGTGATTCCGATGAATAATATTTTCTTCGATGCCAACAAAAGTGATTTGAAGGATGAGTCTTTCTCCGAATTGCAAAGGGTTCTCGAGTTCCTTAAAAAGAACCCCAATTTAGTTGTTGAGGTGGGTGGGCATACCAATGGTTGGTGTAGTTCCAGTTTTGCGGATCAATTGTCTAAAGGTCGGGCAAAAGAAGTAAGGGCATATTTTACCGAAAATGGAATTCCCGAAAATCGAATCCAATATCGGGGGTATGGAAAAAGAATACCCATTGCGGATAATGACACTCTACAAGGAAGAAAGAAAAACCAGCGGGTAGAACTCAAAATTTTAGAAATATTAGACTAATACCAATTTGACTTTATAAAGTCAAATTGGTATAGCCGAATGGGCTATCCGACCGCCTTGCTTTTGTTGGGAAGCAAGGCGGTTTTAATTACGGTTCTTCGTTTTTTCAATTTGTTTTCGCACCAGTGTACCAAGTCGACGATCCTAAACCAATTTTGTTCTTCTTTGCTTTTTCTGATGACCATCAAATCCTCTAATAATTGTAAGGATGCTATTTTATTTTTATTGAATTCTGAAGTTTTCTGAGCCTGTTCCAAATAAGCAAACAAAGCTTTTTCCGATTGATACAATTTCCTGTATTGCTTGATATACCTCCTTGTTTTTTTAAGTAACAAATTAAAATTTAACTGGTGTCCTAAATCGAATCGAGCCATAAGATTCATGAGTCTTGCTCCCTGCATCATTTTTGGAGGGAGATCGGTTTTGTGATACTCCATCAAGGGTTGGAGTTGCCCCAATACTTCTTCCGGATTTCCTTTCAGTAAATGAAAATAGGCAGCGATATAATGAAGGTCAAATATTTGGGGTAAGGCCAATTGGCCCTTAAGTTCTTCCCATTGTTCCCTATGGCTTTCAGAAAAAACTATCCCTTCGTCTATTTCATTTTTTTGATGGAATGATTTCAACTCCAAGTACATCCATTGATGGAAATATTTTGCTTCCATCCCTTTTGTTTTTTTAATGACAGATGAAAGAAGCAATCTTTGTAACATGTCTTGTCCTTTGGAAAATTCGGTCATGAGTCCCAAAGAAAGGCATTCTTCCAAATATCGGTTCGAATGTTCCAAATATGTATGGGAAAAACGATATAAATATTTAGGATTCAATTGTAGAACATTCAAATATTCTTTTCTTGACGAACGTAATTTTCCCGAGTCATCCAAAGCATCATAAATAGCTATTTTGGATTCGCACCAATACAATCTACTTTCTACGGTTTGTGGAGCTGCCATCGGTTGTGCAATATTGGGTTGTAATTCGGTCTCTAATTCTTCCCTTTTCCGTTGTCCTTTCTGATACTCCAAACACAGTCTATAAATTCTTTGTCGACAGTGCCAATATTCATGATTGTTTGAAATGAATCGACCATATTGCTTTCCTTCTTCGTACCAATTTTTTTGTGTTTTTGTCGGAATATCCATTCCAAAAAGGTCCTTTCCCTGCTGCATCAATTGCATTGCCAGGGAATATAGACCCATCGTTTCTGCCCTTTTCATTAATTTTTTTAAAAGCTTAATAGCCCGGTCAGGTAATGACTTATTCCGTAGCACCTCTATCATGGACATCCCTTCGATAATGGCATATTCTTCCTCTTTTTTCTTGAATTGCACCAGAGCATTCAAAATATAGTCGGATAAGTATTTTTTATTGACGGCTAAATTCTTCAAAAATTTTTCGCCTTTATAATTTTTCTTGAGTAGCTCTTCGTCATAAATAGATTGGCTGGCAATAGCATCCATTAATTTAAGGAAAGATGCATCTTGGCTAATTGCCATACGTCGGATGTATCTTTTCTCCGAAGGTGTCAATGAGCCAATCAGCTCATGGAGATGAGAAGATGGTGTTTTCATAGTACGATAGTATGTGAGAAGCTGCTTGGGTTTGACTGTTGGAAAAGCATAGCAAATCCTAAATAACCAATCCAGGCAGCTTCCGAATGGAACATAATATTAACAAAAATAATCGACTGAATAACAATAAATTACAAAATTTATTTTTCATATTATGATTAAAAATAATATGATCTTTTTTCTTGATTTCCCCGTAAAAAGCAGGAAATCCTACCAGACAATTTGACTATGAATGCCTTTATATATAAATGAGAATTGGTATAAGTACGAATTGTATTTTTTTAATGGGGAAGGGTCATTTTCACTTTTTCAATTCTGCGGCGGGAGGATGCCATGATTTCAAAAGAATATTTTTTAAAAGAAATTGTTTTTCCTTTGGATGGAATAAAACCTACCATTTCCAAAACCAAGCCTGCAATCGAATCCGATTCTCCTCGAACTTCATCGAAAATGGACATGTCCAAATCCAAGAGTTTAGAAATGTCGTTCAGCATGGTCTTTCCTTCAAAAATATAGGTATGGGCATTGAGTTTTTGATAATCAATTTCCCGTTGGGTATCAAATTCGTCCCTGATTTCTCCGATCACTTCTTCCATCACATCTTCTAGGGTTATGATACCCGAACTTCCTCCATATTCATCTACAACAATTGCCATGTGTTGTTTCCGTTCTTGGAATTCATTTAGAAGGTCGTTGATTTTTTTGGATTCTGGCACATACATCACATTAGTACGAATCAATTCTTGCCATTCGAAACCATTGGTTTTATCCAAATGAGCCAAAAAATCCTTGACATGGAGAATGCCTGTTACATTATCAAAATCCTCATCATAAACCGG
>JAHDDR010000230.1 GCA_020629255.1 Saprospiraceae bacterium
ATTCGCTATACTAGTGAAAAAGAAAAATTTCTTCTTTGTTTCTTGAAGCCACTTTAAAATGATCAAGAATGAATTAATAAAGAATCCTTTACTTTCCCAATTGCAATAATGTACTAATACTATTTTTTACACCGGTAAATTCATCCGGGCGTAAATAAACATTTTTGAATGTAATGGTTTGTTTTTTCTCACTTAATCCGGTGGGGTAAATATCCACGATTATTTTTAAAGGAGAATTTTGCATCACGGCATCCAAGGGAGGTAACTCTCTTTCTCCTTCAAAAATAGTTGCTGTGAAAGAATTATCATAAGGTCCAATTATAGGGCTCAGTTTTTCTTCTTTATCTAATAAATTTCTTTTCTGATCATAGACTTTGTATGTAACTCGCGTTATCATGGGGTCATGAAGTAAATCGGTATTATAAATAGATAACTGGTAATCTTTTGTTTGATTATTAGACAAGGTTACTTTCAACATGAATTCTGAATTTTTCCCTACATTTTGCTTAAGAACAGGTTTATTAAACGTAGCCGATTTAAAAACCAATGTTTCCTGAATCATCCATTTGTGGGCATCATAAGAAATATATCCGTATCCTTTTTCTCCCCAATCTTCACCCCAGGAATTTTTAAAAATAAATCCCTTTTCATTATATCCGACGATCGTTACCATGTGACCGCCATAATTGTCCTCATTTTTTTCTTCATAATAATAGGCTTTCACTTTTCCAGTAATGATATCATCCATTAATTTTTCACCATATATTTTTTTGGCTTGCTGATAATACATTTTCGTTCCTAGAATTTCGACTACTAAAATTTGGGAAGGATCAAATGGATTTTCGGCAGAACAATTCCCTTCGCTCCACGTTTTCAAATGTAAATCCGAATATAAAACCGCCACGGCTTTATAACCATTTCGCAAAAGGTTTTTAATCAATTCCGGATCCGTGGATTGCTTGGCATCAAAATATTGATATTGCAGAGAATTAGAAATTGAATACTTGGCAAAGTATTGTAAATTATTCATCATTTGGGTATTCAATTGTGTGGCTACAATAATTCTTTCGAAATTATCATCATAACTTTCCCAAGGAATTTTTTTAGGATTGTAGGGTAAAACTTCTTCGTGTACGAAACCATATTTTTGTAATGAAGGAATATAATTTTCCAAACGGTCGCCCTCTGTAACAAATGGTTTATCTTTTTGTGAATGTTTTAATGCACCATAAATGTATTGCTCGCTCACATCGGCCGGAACACCCGGCAACATTTCTAGGGCGGCAGCAATACCGAAAGCTGAGCAAGTACCCCGATTGCCCTGATTCTGAACCGGGGTCTGATATTGTCGATAATCTATATATTTCCAATTTTGCCCCCAAACGATTGTGGCAGAACATATGATGGTTAATATTAAGAATAACTTTTTCATTGAACATTGATTTTGATGGAACACAAGTGCAAAATGCAATATTTTACACATCAAATACATCCGTTCATAGGCGTAATTGACTACGTAATTTTACGTATTCTTTCGTAAACAAGAAACAATGGTGGGAAAATTGTGTGACGTCACAATTCGTTTCACCTTTGTTTGTCTAATGATTTTTCAAGTTCCAATTAAATCCGAATAAAACAATATCGTTGTAGTTGGACAAGGATTCTAGATGTACATTTTCTAGGCGGTAATCATACACTACGTGAAAGGAGAGTCCTTTAAATATTTTACAAGCTATCCGAGTGGTTAGCCAAATATCATAGTCTGCACGTTCTTTGAAGGATTGGAAATAAAACAATTGGTAAGAAAAATGTATTTTCTTTTTAAATATGGAATATCCATTATTTAATTTAAAAAGAAACAATCCATTTTTACGGTGGGAAACGTCTCGTTCACTATTTATAAATTCGGAGCCATCAAATGTTGAATTTTCTTGGGCTATAGCTGCTAAAATTGATAACTTCATTACTCCTTTATCTAAAATTGATCCAAGCCCCATTCCATATTGATGTCTTTTTTTCACCTTGAACATTAAATTGTTATTATAATGATAAAACAGACCAGGATAAATTTTCTTTTTTCCTTTCGGGTAATATTTGAGGATCATTAATTCATACCAATTATCTTCTAATAATCTGGTATTCGTTTTATTAAATCTATATGTTGTTTTATTTTCTAAATGCCAATAATTATACTCTAAATCGAGATTAAATCCTCCTTCGGCTATAAATTGATTAAATGTACCTGAAATTCGTCTACCTGAAATTTCCAACCCCAGGTTATATTGCAAACTGTCTTTTTGGCCTTGAATATCTGATGGGGCAATCATCCAAAATATTCCTATTATTAATAAGTATTTATTTTCGAACATATTTAATAATTAGAAAGATTTTATTGAATTTGTTTAAAATAGATTCAAGTAATAAATCCCGAATTTTCTAGGAATCGAAAACTCGGGATGAACTATTTTATTTGCTTAAATATGATGTATTATTTATTCACTTCTTTAAGTAGTGCAACTGCGGCTAATTTTCCGAAATTATTTGCAGCGGTGGGACTTGCCCCTGTAATTAATTTCCGGTCAACGTGGCAAGTATGATCGGCTTCTTGATTAATGATGGTTACGCCTAATTCATTCAGACGCTTACCATATATCCAAGGCATAGCTCCGGGTGTATAACCTATCATTGGTCCTTGCTCATCTACGGCATCCGGGAAAGAAGCAATTTTATATCCCTTATAAATAAAAGAATTTTTATCGCCATCTAAACTCGCTGCCAATAATGCTGCCGGACCATGACAAATGGCTAACATATGCATGTCAAGATCATGCGACCAATGTATTAATTTATTCAAATCTTTATTTTCGGGCAAACCCAACATAGCTCCATGACCACCAGGAATAAAAACAGCAACATAATCGGTACTATCATTCATTGAATTTTGAACAAAGTCCGATAAGTTTCCGGGGTTTTCAAATTTATGCTTGAATTCCGAATAAAACTTTTTAAAATGTTTATCTTCTTCCGGCATCGCCCACATTTCTACAATAACAGGTTTTCCTGTTGGTGTTACCACGTCTACTTCAAATCCCGCTTTTTTTAAATGCATGGCTGGCAGTAGCATTTCTACGGGGTGATTTCCAGTAGAAAACTTTTTACCATTTGCCATGGTCATGTATTTTTCTTCCGTACATACCATCAGTATTTTTTTATTTCCGGTGTGTGGATTTTCGTATGTCGTATTATCATAATCGGTAACCGGAGACGTTGCCAATTTCAAGGCAAATGGAGATGGAATATAGGCGCCATCATCAGTAGATGTTGGTCGAGAAAATATATAAAAAACAAGACAAGAAAGGGTTATAATTATTGCTAAACCAATTAATATTTTTTTTATCATGATATATTTCTTTTTAAATATTAGTAATTAATTCATTCATGGGTTTCCGAACTTTTACAAGCTTCGCTAACCAATCGTTTTCTGGATCGTGATAACCTACGGGTAACAACAACGTACTTCGCAACCCTTTTTCATTTAAGCTTAGTATTTTATCTAAGGCATTGGGATCAAATCCCTCCATAGGAGTACTGTCCAACCCTTCGAAAGCTGCTTGGGCAATGGCACACATAAATGCGATATATGTCTGACGTGCTGCATGTTGAAAGTTAATTTCCGCATCCCGAGGAGGGTAAGAAGCCAACAATTGTTGACGATAATTTTCCCAACCTTCATTTTTAAAACCTCTTATTTCGTTGGTCAAATCGAACATATGGTTTATTCGATCTGCGGTATAATTATCCCAAGCAGCAAACACAAATAAATGGGAACAATCCGTAACGGGTGATTGATTCCAAGCAATTTCTCGAATTTGTTTTTTGATTTCCTTATTTGTTATGACAAAAACTTCGAAAGGTTGTAATCCGCTGGAGGTCGGAGCCAACCTAATGGCTTCTAATATATTATCAATTTTTTCTTGGGATACTACTTGACCATTCATGGCTTTAGCAGCATGTCGTTTTTTCAATTTATCTAATAAATTCATTTGTACTCCTAATTAGTGAAGCACAAAAGTAAAAGTCAATCATCAGATAAAAATTGATCTATGATAAGAAATTATTTTTTCGCCTTTTCTTTTCGAATTCGGCTTAGACTTTCGGGAGTGATTCCTAAATAAGAAGCTATTTGATAATTGGGTATTACTTTTTCAAACATGGAGTAATCATGAATAAATTGATTATATTTTTCTAAGGCGGTCAGCGTTAATAAATTAAGGATTCTTTTTTGTAGAGTAGTAATTCTTCTTTCAAAATTTTTACGTTGGAATGATTCGAATTGGGGATAATCTTTATATAGTTTTTCTATCTTTTCTTTTTCAATGATTAGTACTTTAGAGTGGGATAAACTCTCGATATACAACTTTGATTTTTCATTTGTATAAAGGGTTGTGTAATCACTTATCCACCAATTTTTAATCGCAAATTGTAAAGTATGTTCTTTTCCGTTATCGGTTTGATAAAAGGAACGCAAACAACCACTCGCCACAAAAATATGTTCTTTTTTTTGAGAATTTTCAGAAAGGATCATTTCGCCTTTCATTACTTTTTTTTCTGTAATAATTTCTTCTAATCTCTCCTCTACTTCGTTAGATATAGGAATGCTCTTCTTTATATAATCTATGAGTTCGTTCATGTTTTTTAATTTCGATGCAAAAAAACATAATTATTTTACAAGTACAAGTAAAAACGAATATTACTTTTTATAAGAGAGATATCATTTCTTAATCTTGGCCATACTTGTCAGGTTAAACAAAACATGACAAGTGATGATAAAATAAATTATTTTCTTCTACTTTTAACTAAGCGATAAATCAAATAAAAAACAATTAATCCGATTAAAATGGGGATGCCGTAAATGACTAAAAAGAACATCGTTCCTACTACTGCTGTTCCGGTATTGGGAATATCGAACGGATCGTCAAATTCGAGTAGTTCGGTTTTAAAATCGGTAAGATCTTGTTTTGAGAATTGATCAATAGATTGGAATAATTGGGATTCTTTTTTTATTATATCTTCAAAATTAAAATCAGGGATCCGTTCGGAATAGGTCATTACA
>JAHDDR010000231.1 GCA_020629255.1 Saprospiraceae bacterium
AGGGGTTGGTTGGACCAACCCCTTAAAAATAGTAATAAAATTAATAATATTTATTGTTTGATAATTTTCATTGATTCCATTTTTTGATTTCCATCAAAAACATCCAATAAATAAATGCCCGTTGGAAACTTCGAAACATCCATTTCTTTTTCTTGGGTGGTGATGAGTTTTCTACCCATCATATCTAAAAGATGGAAGGTCGGATTCTCGATTTCTGTTTTTATTCTCAATATATTTTTTGTCGGATTGGGAAATACTTCTACGAATTTTTCATGTTGTTGATTCTGATTTATTTTTTCTTGCATTTTACAAGAAGTTTGTGCTTCGTAGGCTCCGATATCCACCACTCCAACAATTCTGTTATTTCCATCAATATCTGTACTGCTCATGCCCAAAAAATTGAGTCCACTATCTACTCCTGGCGAACAAGGGGACAAAGAATAATCTGAATTTAATAGCAAGGCACCATCCATGTTAGAATATAAATTATTAGTAGCATTTCCTATCACTGTATTTCCTTGAAAATAACAATGGTTGGTTTTGAAACTCAACACACCGTTATTAAAGGCTTTTACATTTTTTGTAAAATTGGAATTTTGATGGGCGACGATGGTATTCCTTACATTTACATCCAAATGATCGCCATAACCAATTTGCATCGTAATAAGAGAACGGTCTAAATCTTTGCCGAGGATCGTCGAATTATAAATATCACAACTCTGATCCCGGTTCGTTGCAATAAAACCCACTGCATTGGCAAATAAAGAATTATTATTGGCAATCACCGAATTATTGATTTGTGTATATTCGGAATTATTAATTTCGATGGCACAACGTACCTGCGACGTATTATCTACAACTCTGGTCTTATCTACATAAAGATTTGTTTGATTGCTGTGATACAATCCGCTACCATATTCTCCTGTATTTTTTTTGAAGATGCAATTTTCCACCCTTACATCTGGCGATAAGGTAGCAAATATACCAGCACCATAAATACCTCGATTCCATTTTACCTGACAATTCTTTAGGGTAAGGGTAGAGCCTTTCACGTACAATCCTCCTCCTCTCGAACGACCAAAAGAATTGGCATCCCAAGCATTGCCATCTCGAATGGAGAATCCATCAATCACCACATTATCCACATCCTTAACGGATACTACATGATATGAATTGCCAGTGTATTCTGCTACACCATCTATATCACCAGAAAGAATGGTTTCATGGCTCGTATAATCCCTAACTCCTCCCCCACTCGGATAACCACCCAGCAGTGTAACTCCCTGCGGCATTACAAATGATTCACCCCTAAACCCGTTGCTAGTTGTTGGATAATATGTACTTTCGGCAACATGTATTATCGTGTTCGATCCTATCGCCAAAGCATCTTGTAGATCGTTGAAGGCATTGTTCCATGAACTTCCATTGTTTGCACCTATGGCTGCTGGGTCCACATAAATATCTTTGGTTATGGTTATTTCTCCCGATGATGTACAACCATTATAATCATTCGTAATGGTAACGGTGTAGGTTCCCGGATCTGAAATGGTAATTATACTTGTGGTTTCTGATGTTGTCCACTGGTAAGATAAGTTGCCTTGCCCTAATGATCCCGTAGCATCCAAATCTACTGTACTGAAAAAATTAAGATTGGGAGCAGAAGATACAAGAATTACTTCCGGTTCTAGCATATTCTGTACAATGAAAATTTCTGCTGTTGCTGTACAACCATTATAGCTATCAGTAATGGTAAGGGTATATGTTCCTGGGGATGTTACTGGATAGACAAAATCAGTATGGCCTCCTGACCAGTCGTACAACAAATTCCCCTGTCCTACAGATGTAGATGCATCCAATTCCACCATACCTCCATTCGCACAGGTCAGGACATCATCTGTAGAATCAATATTGGCTATGGGGGATGTGAGGTTTTCTGTTACGACAACAGAATCGGTAGATGTACAACCATTATTCAAATCTGTAACGGTAACCATATATGTTCCTGGAGAAATGATAACAATAGAAGGAGTATTTTGTCCCGTATTCCAAACAAAATCCATTGTCCCCGAAGACGATGTTGTATTTGAAGCATCTAAAGTAACGCTATTCACATCACAAGTTAATTCCGGATTCGACATATTGATTACTATTTGTGGCGGGGAGGAATCGTCTATTACGGTATAACTTGCCGTTGCCGTACAACCATTGTCACTATCTGTAACAGTTACCGCATATACTCCTGCAGAATAGACAAAAATAGACGAACCCGTATATCCTCCCGTCCAAGTATAAAACAAGGTTCCTTGACCTATAGAGTTGGAAGCGTCCAACATAACTTCTGTATATATACAACTAAGGGAAGAAGACGTTGCGTTGATTATGGCAAAAGGTCCATTCCAATTTTCATAAATTAAAATGCTGGAGGAAGATGTACAACCTACGGCATCGGTAAGTGTAACGGTATATGTACCTCCCGTATATACTGTTCCGATAGAGGGATCCCCCGCTATCACCACCCCAGGACTCCAATTATATGAAAACGGAGCTGTACCCCCAGTTACTGCTTCTAATTGCAAGGATGGATTATCGCAAGTTATTTCATCACCATTCAATGGCATGATATATACGTTACATTGGGCTAATAGACTGTTTGATATTAAAAATAACATTAAAAAAACAGAACTAAAACAAAGGATAAATATTCTTTTATTCATGACTTAAATTTTTATTGGATGGCTTTTATTGTTTGATAATACGAATCGTTTTTATGGCTTGATTTTCATCAAATACATTCAAAAAATAAATGCCATTCGGAAATTCCGAAACATCTATTTCTTTTTCTTGGGTGGTGATGAGCTTTCTGCCCATGATGTCAATAAGATGGAACGTCGGATTTTTGATTTCTGTTCTTACTCTCAATATATTTTTTGTAGGATTGGGATAGACCACTATCTCTGTTTCCTCAGGCTTTTTCTTTGTCTCCAAACTACCTTTACATGACGCCTGTGATTCATACGCTCCTATATCCGGGGATCCGACCCATCTTGGATTGCCTTCAATATCAGATTGGCTTATCCCAGAATAAGAGGTTCCATCATCCACACCTACGGTACATGATATTAAGGAATAATCGGTATTTAATTGCAAAGGACCATCTATATCCGAATATAAATTATTCGAAGCATTTCCTATTACCGCATTTCCTTGGAAATAGCAATTGTCTGAATCAAAATCCAACACGCCATTATTAAATGCCTTGACATTTTTGGTAAAATTCGGATCCTGATGAGCAACAATAGAATTAATCAAATCGATATTTAATTGATCACCATAACCGACTTGCAAAGTAATGAGGTAGCGATCCGAATCAGCTCCTAAAATGGTCGAATTGAAAATATGAACCGAGCTGTTTCGATTGGTGGCAATAACGCCTAGTGCATTGGCATTGGTAGAAGTATTGTTGGCAATGATAGAATTATCAATTTTTGTATAATTCGAGTTATTGGATTCTATGGCACAACGAACCAATGAATTATTTTCAATAACCCATGTTCGTTCTAATATTAAGGTAGAAACATTGCTATGATACATGGCACTACCATAGTCCCCGGTATTTTTCTTAACGGTACAATCTATAAAACGAGTTAGTGGAGACAATGTAATGAATGCACCCGCCCCATATATGGCTTTGTTCCATTTCAAGGTACAATTAATAAATCGGGTATCAAAGGCATCTTTAAGGTAGATGCCTCCTCCCCTAGCACGGGCAAATGTAGAAGCATCGTCGGCATTGCCATCTCGAATGGTGAAACCATCTAAAATTACTCCACTCACATTTTTAACGGATACTACATGATATGAATTCCCGGCATAACCGGAAACACCGTCTATATTGCCGGAAAGTATGGTTTCATACATAGCGGGATCTCGTTCACCACCCCCATTCGGGTACCCCCCGTTGATGCGTACTTGGTTCGAAACTTCGAATGAAATACCTCTTAAGGTTCCATTTGTAGGATAATAGGTTCCTTCTGCAATGTTTACTCTATGATCCGCACCCAAAGCCAGGGCATCTTGTAAATCAGTGAAGGCATTTGCCCAAGAAGAGCCATCGTTGTTTCCAGTGGCGGTGTGGTCTACAAATACATCAGGATAACTTTCTGTAACGGTAATCGAAGTACTCGCGGTACAACCATCATTATCTGTTACCGTTAGGCTATATGTTCCTTCTTCATCTATTAAAATTTGAGAAGCGGTTTCTCCGGTAGACCAAAGGAAGGCATAGGGAGAAATACCTCCTAGAGCTTCCCCATAGATAAAAGAAAAAGGGTTGTTAGCATTCAGATCTATCAATGAGGGCAAGGTCGATGCCATTAAGGGTACGATTGGATAATCTTCCAAAAAAATAGAATCTACAACACTGCACCCCATACTTGGCGTCACTGTTACATAATGCCAACCCGGAGGTGCATCGGTATAAATGGAATCCGTACTTGCTCCATTATCCCAATAAAACGAATAAGGAGGTATTCCTCCAGTCACTTGTGGTGTAATGCCCCCTGTTGTCTCATCGCAAACAATAGGATCGGTTACAACCATCCCTTCGATGGTTGGAGGAGGAAAATCATAAATGGTAATATTCCCCGACACATTGCCACCCACTTCACCTTCAATGGAATTATAGATTCCTCCATCCAGTAAAATATAATAATCTTGGTTTTCTGGAAGGCTCTGCAATGTTATAGACCAAGAATTATTTGAAGGATCATGTTCACAACCATTCATCAGCTGGCAAACGATATAATCATTTTGTGTATAATCACAAAAGCTACCGCTATCTGATATAATGGTAATAGACAAGCCATCTGATGGGGTTCCAAAAATGCCACCGCAAGGAATGTGGTTGGGATCGTTATTGTATGTAATATCTGTTAGTTCTACTATGACAGAAGCTCCGGGGCAATCTACAGAAAATTTAAAATATACCGGATGTTCTGCGGTAATATCAAAATCAGCACACTCATGGTAACCATTACTCATTGGCATCGAATTACTGGTATCCCAACAGTAGCTCACTCCTTTCTGCATGTAATTAATGGATGAACAAT
>JAHDDR010000036.1 GCA_020629255.1 Saprospiraceae bacterium
TAGGCGATACTTTTTGAAAATCGCCTCATTTCATATTCTCTTAGCGGAAAACCGAACCAATTTAAAGAACGATATTTTTTTCCTTCGGAACCGGAATAAGAACGGTAGTTCCAATCGTTGTACCAAATTTGAGAATATTTGGTTTGCCCGATGTGTTGCAACCGCCAACCTCTGCTCATGTAATCGTTGGGGAAAATATTAAAATACCAATTGTGGGCGGCAAATTCATCGAGCGATGCATCGTACATACTCGCTAACATTTCTGCCATTACTTTATCGCCCTTCGGACCGGAAATTTTTATTTGCCATTCTTCTTCTTGTCCGGGGTAAAGTTTGTCACGGAATGTGGCATATTCAATTTTCAAATCCTTATTGCTCCAGGGAACCATAATGGTGCTACTTCTTTTATACCCCCGATTATGGTGGATCATAGAAATATGATAATGCAAACCACCCCGATGTTTTTCTTCAATTTTTATAGGATGTTGAATTAAATCTTTTAATTTTTTCCATTCCTTGCTTACAACTTTTCCTTTATACTCGATTTCAAAAAGAGCCATCGCATCATCATGAACGGAACCGAGGTACATATCTGTTTTATTTCCCGGTTCTACTAATTTTTTATCCAGAAAAGAAAATAAAGATTCATGATTAAAATTCGATTTTGTATTCAAATCAAAAACATCGAACCATTGTTCTATGATAATTTCTTCTCCGTATTTATCGGCTGTTTCTAAAGTTAGTTTATATTTTCCTTCCGTCCATTTTATATAATTTAAAGTAACTTCTTTAGCATTATCTGTATTGAAATTCGAATGATAAACATCGCCACTTACGGTCCAATTTTGTACTTCATTTTCATCTTTATACATTCGATTTGGAAAATAGGATTTATATTCTTTTTTATCCATGATGTTATGCGTAGGAGCATCCCATAATCGTTCGACTAAGAAACCGGGAGAATTTAATTTTTCTATTTTTATTTTTCCTTTTGCGGCTTCATATTGTCCATTTAAATTTTTGGAAACAATTTCGAATTTATCCAAACTATCTTTATGGATTCTTCTCGGTGTTCTGATTTGGATATCCAACGCAATGCTTCCCACTCTTACAGCAGTATTGCCACTACGGGTTTCTCCGGTAATGTCAACCACATCCGCATAGACAGTATAATTAAATTGGGGTTTGTCATTTTTGTTTAGACTCTTGTCACCTTGGGCATCGAATTTAATTTTGAAAGTACCGTCACTGTCGGTTGTCGTTGTTCCATTGGCAATTTCTTTTTGGGGAGAAGAAGGAACGGGTCTCCACCACCAACACCAATACGGAAATTTAGCTTGTCTCACGACCCGATATTCTACTTTTGCACCATCAATATTATTGCCGGCAAAAGCTTTGGCTAGACCGGTCACTTCAATTTCGTCTTCTAATTTATATCCTTTTTTAATCGGTTCAAAAGTGACCTCGAATTTAGGTCGCTTATATTCTTCTACTCGGAAATTCTGGGAGAATGTTTTTCCATTCACTTCGGCATGGATACTCATACGTCCCGTCAATCCGGATAATGGTGCTTGGAAAGTTCCATTCACTGTACCATAATCATTGGTGGTTAATTCAATGGTTTTTACTTCTTGGCGATTGACATCTTTTAGGGTCAATTTTATTTTTGCATTCGTCATGATTTCAGGTGTGCTATCTCCATCTTTTTTAATGGCTAAGCCCTTGAAGTAAATCGTTTGCCCTGGACGGTAAATAGCACGATCCAAAAATAAATGCGTTTTATAAGTAATTCTTTTTTCTCGATTTCTATTATTATGATAGGAATAAAAATAAGAATCCAAATCCAGAACATCTTCACCTTTGCTAAAGACTACCTTATAATTATCATTTGCCGCTGATACCGTTTGGGCAAAACCGTCTTTGTCGGTCATGGCGGTTCCAGTTCTTAGGTATTCATATTTGCGTAGGCTAGAATTATAATTCCGTTGCAAAAATTCTAATTTCACCTCCTTCATCGGATGACCATTTTTCCGGTTCACTACATGGAATTCTTGTGGGGCATCATCTCCATTTCTGGAAATAAAAGCGATGTCAGAAATAGTCGTTTCTAAAAAAGCAATGCCTTTTCCATTTCTAGAAAAATCATTTTCGGACGATGCAATGATGACATAATTACCGAAGCTTAATTCATCTATTTTTATTTCTGTAGAATGTTTTCTATAATTTTTATCACTCGGTAAATTGATGGGAGACATTTTTTTTATGACTTCATATTTTCCTAAAGCATTTAATTTATCATCAGTAGACATAGATTTCCAATCCGCCCATTCTTTTTGTGGAACTTTTAAAATTTTATAATATACTTTTTCAATATTTCTGTAATGTATGACAAAAGGAAATTTAGCATTTGATAAATTGACTTCCTCTCCAAGCAAAGACAATTCTTTTTCTTCAATTTGATGCTTGAGCAGACCCAGTTTTTCTGGACCCAATTCAGGGAATCTTTTATAAGTGTCTTCAATGACATTCATCGCCTTGATGTAATGATCCTTATATTCTGGTTTTTGAATCGGATTGTTTTGGTCAGCTTGTTCTTTATAATGCAAAGCAACCAGATAAAGGATGTCTACATTGCTGGGGTGGTTACTGTATTTTTTTGATAAATCTTTCAAGGCTTGCAAATATAAATCTGCACGATTCTCTAATGTTGAATGATAATACACAAAAATCAAACGATCCAATTCTATATCAATTAATGCCTTTGGATCTTTATCGTTTAGGTGTAGTTTCAACAATTCTTGATAAATAAGTAGGGATTTATATTTTTTATTTTCTGGATCGGGAGATTCAAATTTATGATTGATGAAATTCGATGTAAAAGAAAACATGGCTTCATTTTCCATCCTGAAGGATTCTTTGGGTTGGGTCAGATAGCTCCTTGAATTATCAAAATAGGTCAAGGCACGTCGAGCTAGGAAATCGTAAAGAGTAGGTCGTATATCATCGGTATTGATTTTATCATTATGATTTTTAGAAATCACATCAAAATCCTGAATGTTCACTTTTTTTATCACATCATTTTCTAAAGATGCCATGTATAAGCGAGAGGTTTCTTCTTGTAATTTTTCCAAAGACCAAGTTCGGATATCTTCTGGCACCCAATTATCAGTATCTGTTCTATCTCGAAATTTCCAATAATTATCTTCCATATAGCTCGAATACAATTGTGCCACAACAGATTGAAGAATGGCTTTTACCACTCCATTTTGGGCATCGATTTCTTTTCGAAGATTGTAAATCGCTTCGATCCTTCCATCTTCCTCTAGATAAGCCGTATATTTTTCCCGATACAAAAGGGTCTTTACCAATTGAGGGTGGTTTTTTTCCTTTTGGGCTCTTTGATACAAGACCACTACTTTTTCCAAAGCAGATTTAGGCAATCCTTGTTGATCCAAAGAGTCGATGATTTTCCATTCTTTAGCATAATCATCATACTTAGAAGTAGGCATGGGCAATTGGGTTTTCGCATTATCAAGTCCTAATAATGAACCGAGGGCTAGAAGCACTCCAAATAAAAGGAATAAGAATAGTGTATTTTTCATGATATTAAGGTTGTTTCCTATACAAGATAAGATTTATTACTTAATTGCGGTGTTTCTAGGATTCTGATGATATTTTAACGTTTCTAGTTGTGCACTTTCCCTAGTATTAACGACGAATTAACACGACCTTCTTACATTCCCGCTTTTTCCTTGAGTTCTTGTGCTTTTTCTTTCCCGAGGTAGTTGTCAATTCTGCTGTGGGCGAAATAGATGACAGGTGTAAGAACCACCGCCATCAAGAATTTATAGCAATAGTTATTAAGACCCACCGCTAGGAGCAAGGCGAATGTCCAGGGCGTACCATAACTGGGAAAAAGCATCGGTCCAAAATAGAAGGCAATAGAAAGCACCACAAAACTGTCTATGAATTGAGATACTAAGGTAGAACCCGTTGCCCTTACCCAAACCTTTCCTTCTCCAGTTTTGGTTCGTATTTTCTGAAAAACCCAAACATCCACGATTTGACCTATCAAGAAAGCGACTAAAGAGCCAAGAATAATCAATAACCCTTGCCCGAAAATGCCTTGGAAAGCAGCTTGTAAATCAGGAATACCAATGGATTCCTTACTGCCCACCCACCAAGCGGCAGGAGCGAGGGCTATGGCGAGATATACCATAAAAAAAGCGTAACTTATAAGCCCTACCGCCAAAAAAGAAAGAAAACGTACTCCTTTTTTTCCATAATATTCATTGATGATGTCCGTCATCACAAAGACCACCGGCCATAAAAGGACACCGGCGGTGTATTGAAAGGAAACTTTTTCTCCTAAGAGTGTATATTCGAAGGGCAAAAAACCAAACGTGGTCTCTAGTTGGAAAATTTTGACTCCTATAAACTCAGCAATCAATGCATTGGCTACGAAAAAACCACCCAATATGATGAACAGGCGAGTTGATTTGTTTTCTGTAATATGTTTCATTCCTTCAAAATGGTTTTGGAACAATACAAATATACCAAATTCATCCAAGTAAGAATAAGAACTTATATTTGTCTTCAGATGAAAAGTATTTTGGAATATAAATTCTTCATTTACCAGTTAACTAGGGTGAGTGTATTGGCTCGATTCAAAAAAACCCGATTGGGTTTGTTTTGGATGTTGCTTTCTCCAGTGTTGACAGTTGTAGTTTGGGTGATCTTGCACAATGCGGGCATTTTCAATCCCGGTGATACGGGCTTGGCATATCCGGCCTATGTTTTATTTAGTTCTACCTTGTGGATATTTTTTTTTGAAGCGTATAAATCTGTCAGCGAAAGCGTGACCTACCACAGTAAGATTTTATTATCGCATCCGATACCTTATGGAACGGTCGTTCTAGAACGAATTGGATTTCATTTGATGAATTTCATCGTTCCTCTTTTAGTAAACATCCCGGTCATTTTACTTTATGGAGGGAAACTAGGCTGGACAAGTTTATTATTTCCATTGGCTTTAATTCCTTTATTGCTGATGGGGGTATCGTTAGGCATGTTTGTAGCGGTTTTAAAAGTAGTAGCTGTCGATTTTTCGAATGCAATGGATGAAATCATTAAAGTGGTAAAATATTTGACTCCTATCGTTTATGCTACCCATGCCGATTTGGGGTTCCTTTCTCAAATCGTAAAATGGAATCCTTTGACCTATCTATTAGGATTTCCTAGAGATTTGATGTTGTGCCAAGGGTGGGATTTATTCCTTCCGTTTTTATATGTGACGTTCTTGGTTGTAATCTTGTTTTTCTTGGCTTGGAGGTTTTATTCTATTTCGAGTCCATTATTGGTTGAACGATTATTTGGGAATTAATGGAGAGGAATAATAAAATAAATATTCGGGTTAAAAATATCAGCAAAAAATTTTGCCGAGACATTCGGAATAACTTATGGTATAGTTTCCAAGATGTACTTAAAAAACAAATCGGTATTTCTATTCGTTCGAATAGACTGCGTCCTAAAGAATTTTGGGCTTTAAAAAATATTACTTTTGATATTTATGGCGGAGAGGTTACAGCGATAATAGGAATGAATGGATCGGGCAAAACAACGTTGACTCGAATCATGTCGGATATTTTTCAGGCGGATCAAGGAGAAGTTATTATTGCTGATAAATTAAAAATAACGCCTATTTTTGCGTTGAGTGCCGGATTACGACCCTTATTTACCGGAAGGGAAAATATTTTCATTAAAGGGGCGGCTTATGGCATGGATAAAAATACCTTAGAAAATAAAATCAATGATATAATTTCTTTTTCAGAAATTGGCGATTTTATTGATACACCGGTAGGTTCTTATTCTTCGGGCATGCGTTCTCGCTTATCTTATTCCATAGCTGTGGCCACTCATCCGGATATTTTTATTATTGATGAAGCTCTTGCCGTAGGTGATTCTATTTTTCGAACTAAATGTTTTGAACATATTCAGAATATGATACAGGATGAAAATAAATCTGTAATTTATGTCACCAACCACATTGATAAAGTACTGCGAATTGCCCAACGACTTTTAGTCTTGGATAAAGGCGAATTGGTGAAAGACACAAGGGATATAACAGAAGGATTGTTGTTTTATGTGAATCATTGTTTTAAAGGGCAATCTTTAGAACGAAAAAATAAATTATTGGATTTGGTTAACCAGTGGGGGAGCGATGAATAAAAAAAATAAAAAATATCGCATCCTAGTTGAAGCCTCAAAATATTACCAAGAAAAAACAGATGGCGTACAACGTTATCTGAAAAATTTAATTGATCAATTATATGCCCTACAATTTAAAAACAATGATATTGAAATTGATTTGTTGTTCGGGAAAAATATTTTTTCATTAAAGGATTTAAATCTTTACGTGGAAGGCATTAGTGAACACGATCAGAATAAAAATACAGAAAATTTCTACTGGGAACTAAAGCAATTCCGCATGGGTGTTATCATGAATTTGATTTACCCTTTTTTAAAAATGTTTTATCCACAAGGGAAGATAAATAGCTCCGGATTAACAGCATTTTCTGGGAATAAATACTGGAATGCTTTTTTAGATTTTGTATATAATTTATATTATTCCCGTTATTACCCCATTATGCTAACCCGATTAACTCGTTTAGGGAAAGGGCGGTATAAAAAACTTATCCAAAAAATAGAAGAAAACTATGATTTGATTCATGTAGCATTGCCTCAAAATGCTTTGTTTTTCGAAAAGATTCATCTTCCATTATTGGTGACGTTGCATGATATTTCTCATATGCTTTTCCCTGATTATCACACCAAAGATAATATAAAACGATCCGAAAAAGGGATACAACTTTGCTTAGCAAAAAAAGCAGATTATATCGCCGTTTCTACTTCTACTTTGAAGGATATAATTCATCAATATGATATTCCAGAAGATAAAATTAAAAAAATAGGGGAGGGCGTAGATACAGAATGGTTCAATGCCTTTGAAGAGTGTTTTGGAGATGATTATTGGAATGATATTTATAATTTCAAGTTAGAAGAAAATAAATATTTTCTTTGCTTGGGAACATTAGAACCCAGAAAAAATTTAATATCTGCTATTAGAGCCTTCGAGGGGTTGTTGCAAGAAACGGAAGATGATATTTATTTAGTTATTGCAGGAGGTAAAGGGTGGAAAAATAGAGACATTAAAAAAGAATTAAAAATATCTTCGGATAAAATTATTTTTTTAGGTGAAGTAGATGATCTCCTTTTACCAGAAATCTACACGAATGCCATTGCATTAATTTATCCCTCCTTCTATGAAGGTTTCGGTTTACCATTATTAGAATCGATGGCTTGTGGTACGCCTGTTATTTATGGAAACAATAGTGCTATGCCCGAGACGGTTCAAGGAGTGGGGATTCCTGTGAACCCTCATTCTGTCGAAGAGATAAAAAAAGCTCTATTTCAAATGCTGGATCAAAATGTTAGAAATGAATTAGCTAGAAAAGGAATTCAAGTAGTAAGAAATTTTACTTGGAAAAAAATGGCTGAAAATACATTCGATTATTATTTGGAAATATTGAATCGAAGGAAATGAAAATTGCCATCATAGCAGATAGTTTGGACAATCAAAATGCAGGTGTATATAATTATACCCGTTCTTTAGTGGATGCTTTGGCAAAAAACAAAAACAGAGAACATGAATATATTTTAATCCGACAAAAAAAAGAAGAAGGTTTGCCCTTTCGGCAAATCATATTAAAAAATATTTCCTTGCCCATTGGATATACTTCTTTTCGATTGTTTTTTATTATTCCTTTTCTTTTGCGAAAAGAAAAAGTAGATGCCGTTTTTGAACCGGCTCATTTTGGACCCTTTAATTTGCCTAAGAAAATAAAAAGGATCACCATGATCCATGATTTGACGCCTATTTTATTCCCTGAATATCATCGGTGGCATAGCCAAATATTACAAAAAATATTTTTGCCTAGAATTCTTCAAAGAGCAGATTTAATTATCACAAATTCAAATCATACTCGAAAAGATCTACTAAAATATCAAAAAATAAATCCAACAAAAATAAAAACTATTTTATTGGGGAAAGATGAATTTTATTTTCCAGATGAAAATAAAATGGCTTTGGAAAACCAAAATATCAAAAACGATTATGTTCTAAATGTAGGGACGATAGAACCCAGAAAAAATTTAATTACTTTACTCAAAGCATTTGAATTGTTCAAACAGAAAAATAGGAGTGATATCCAATTGATAATAATTGGTGGTGATGGATGGAACAATAAAGATTTTTGGAATGCCTATGATAAACATTCGTTTAAAAAAGATATAAAGATTTTGGGCTACTTAAAAAAAGAAGAATTACGTCAATTTTATACTCATGCCTTATGTATGATTTACCCATCAGAATATGAAGGCTTCGGTTTGCCCGTTCTAGAAGCTCTGAGTTGCGGATGCCCCGTTATTACAACGGATAATTCTAGCATGCCCGAAGTGGCAGGGGATGCCGCATTTTATTTTTCACCTGAAAATCATGGGCAGCTTTTAGAACATATGGTTCGAATAGCAACCCAAGAACATAAAATGAATTCCCAAGAATTGATTCAACAATCCAATCAATTTTCTTGGGCGAAATATGTCGATATTTTTGAAGAACTGATGGAAGAATTGTCTTAGGAACTGTATTCTAAGAAACAAAAAGCATCATTATTCTTATAAAAAGCATCAAAATTTGGCAAATTGACCTATATTAGTAGTTTACATTAAATTAACATTGGTTTAGTGTTGGTTTGATGCGATGAACTTGAGAAACCACAAATAAAATAAGAGCAAGTGTTTGATTTTTCGGCATTGATGAATAATTCTGAAGACCCGTCTGTTTATTTGATTTTACTCACGGTTCTTTTTTCCTTTTTCCTTTCGGGAATGATTGTCTTTACTTATGAAATGACAACCCGGGGAACCGCCCGTCCCGACAATTTTATCCAAGCATTATTATTGGTCGCTATTGTTGCATCGACGGTTATACAAGCCATCGGAGACAGTTTGGCTAGAGGATTGGGAATGTTGGGTGCATTATCTATCATTCGATTTCGGACGACATTAAGGAATCCTAGAAATATTGTTTTTATGTTTTCATCATTGGCAACGGGTATTGCATGTGGTGTATATGGTTTTGAAATAGCTTTCATCGGAACCCTAGGTTTTTGTTTAACGGCTTTTATTTTATACTTGACACCTTTTAGTAAAAGACATGATTTAATTGGAAGCTTACGCTTAGAATTGAATCGAGATTCTGGAAACGAACGCAAAGTATATGATATCTTGAAGAAAGGAACTAAAAAATATGCTTTGTCTAAATATACTATTTATAATCGAAGAGAAAAGATCAAAGAACCCGCCCCATTACCGCCAGAAGAAGATGGAGTAGAACAAACACCTGTTCTGGTGAAAACAAAAAAAGATGGTGTCGCTTCCTATGAGTATTCCATAACTTTATTTCAAGAGTCCGATGCTTGGGAATTGACAGATGCTCTCTATGAAATAGATGGAGTAGAAAATGTCCGTTTGAATTTTGAACAAAAAGATGAAAACGAATTGGTGTAATTAAAAGGTCATGCTGAAAAGATTTAAGTTTAATATCATTTATTTATTGTTGCCGATAGCTCTTTATCTTATTTTTCAAATCGGTTGGCAATCGAAACAAGAAACCATTACTTTTAATGGTTTTGCAGAGAATAAAGAAACTGAACTGAATTTTGACAAATCGGTTTTAATCAAAAATATTTTTGTTACACCGAACGAATCAGTACAGCTAGGAGATACCTTATTAAGCATGGTTATCCATTCGGAAAACGATGTGAAATTAAGTGATGTAGAATACGATATTCAAAAATTAAAAATTGAAAGTAATATTTCAAAAAAAGAATTGGAAGCTAATATTAGAACATTGGAAGCCGAGAAAGCTGTAAAGTTAAGTGAGATTGAATCCGAGATCAGAACCCTCCAATCCGAAATAAATTTAAACCAATCCATTCTTTCCGAATTAAAAAGTGTAGATGTAAATGGAGTCGCGACGAATAATTCTCCGAATGCCATGAAAATTCAAGCTTTGCAAAAAGAAATGGAAATGGTGGCTCGTCCCATTGATGCAGAAATAAAAAAAATACGATTGGAAATTTCGCAAACGGGAGAACCGTCGAAAGTGGAAATTAATAAGTTAAGAGGAGAAGCAGATATTCGGAAAAAAGAAGAACAATCTATTTTTTTAATAGCTCCTTCCGATGGTTTGGTAGGTAATGTTCATTGCAAGGTGGGCGAAAATATTTCAAGCTTCAATACATTAATTTCTTTTTATGAAAGAAATCCTTCCTTGGTTAAATCGTATGTTCACGAAAATTTAATACTTACAGTTCAAGTAGGAGATAGTTTGGAAGTTATTTCTTCTTATCATCCCGACAATAAGGTGGTGGGTAAAGTTGTAGGGATGGGATCTCGTATCGTAGAAATACCTGAACGATTAAGGAAATTACCGGAAATAAAAACGTATGGAAGGGAAGTTATTGTCGCATTGCCTCCGGTCAATTCTTTTTTACAAAAAGAAAAAGTGGTATTGAATTTATTGGGAGAAACATTGAATGACCATACAAATTCAACATTTAAACCCCAAATTGCACCCAAAAAAGATCCTGAAATTTCAATAAAATAAAAGTGTTATGAGTTTTAGGATATACAATTTGAGAAGTTATTTTTTATATGCTTTTATTTTTTTGATTTTCTTTCCTCAAGAAATCATTTCACAATCTTCTAAGGTTTCTTTTCCTCAATTACTTAGGAAAATTCAGAATGATTCTTCGTCTTATTTTTTAACCGAAGAAATTAATTATCTGAATACGGATCCATTCCAACTCCCGGTCGTCGATGAATATGAATTTCGAACTGATACAGATCGGTGGGATTTTCGAAGACAACGCTACACAATTCGGGTTAATTTTTCTGGTTGGAAAGAAAGACAATATTATCGAGAATTACAAAATCAATACATTCAATCCTTTTCACTAGAAAACCAACGCAGATTGTATGACAATATTACTGATGCTTATTATTTGTTTGTAGATTATTATTTCGGACATAGAATAAAAGAATTGAGGGAAAAGGAGAAGTTAATCATAGAAGATAAATTAAAAGTGTTTGATATTTTAGCTAAATCAAACAATGAAATAAATGTCAATAATTTAATCCGTACAGAAGATGATTTTTACGAAGTAGAATTGGATATAGAAGAATTAAAAGCAAGGAATTTAAAAGTACAGGAATTATTCGGAATTAGAATGAACGATGATAATGATTTCGTAATAGATACCTCTAATTTCATTTCATATTCTACGATGTTGCTGAATTATGTAGAGACCGGTTCTAACTTAGAGAAACATCCTGACATTGCCTTTCGGAAATCACAAATGGAAGAACGATTAATTGAGTATGACTTAGAAGATGCTAAAACAAAACGATTCCTAGATTATGCACAGGTGCGATATGCCGGACGGGATAATCTAAATTTTGGTCAAGAATGGTCTTTGGGTTTGGGTTTTAGATTACCAACAAAAGGGAGCGATAAAATCCGACTAAAAGAACTAGAATTAGAAAGCATTCAAGATGAAAGCGATATCATTTTGGAAAAAATGGAAATAAAAAAAGAAATCGCTATTTTGGAAAAGAAATTTTCTGAAATAATGAGAAAAATAGAAATCATCGAAAATCAAATTGAAAAAACAAGAGTCCGATTCACAGACGAAAATTATAAAAATTTAGCCACTAAAGATCCTTTTGCCTTGCTTCGAGTTGAGGAAAGCCAATTGAGCCGTGAAATAGATATTGTAGAATTACAACATGAATTATATATCATTTATGTTACAGTATTAGGCTTGCAAGGGAATTTTCTCCAGTCGCCGGTAATTAATTATTTATCCGAAGGTTTAGCACCGTTTTAAATTTTAGCCATGACCATTTTAGTGTTGACAAAGCAGAAAACACATTAATAATTCAAAACTGTTTGAGCGAGGATGAAGAATAATAAAGTCTATTAAACAACAGGGTTTATCCTCGTCAACACTAACATCAATAAGCGATACAAGGAATAACCAATTCCAACCCCCAACAATCCCCCGAAAAATACATCTAACGGATAATGCACACCCACATATACTTGGGCAAAACTAATGACTCCTGCCCAAGCCAGAAAAAAGAACAAACTCCTCTCGTAGTATGTTAGGAAAATCAATCCTAAAAAAGTACCGATAGCAAAATGATTGGTGGCATGGGAAGAGGTAAAACTATAACCACCACCACAATTTACCAATAAACGTAAATCTTTTCCCTCCTCAAAAGTATGACAAGGGCGGGGGCGTTCCACAAAAGGTTTGATGATTTTACTGCTAGTCATATCAGAAACGCCAATAGTGAGGAAAGCAAATATTAAAATGAGAAACGCTTTTTTATTTTCCCATTTTTTAAACAATAGAAAAGCTAAGAATACATAAAGAGGAATCCAATTCTTTTTTTCTCTTAATAGCGGCATTAAAAAATCGAAAAAGGAATTTTGTAATGCCGAATTAATGAATTGGAATAGTGTTAGATCGATATGTGAAAGAAAATCCAATCTATTTTTTTTGAGCCACTAAAATCATTCGGTTGGATTGTTCCGGTTCGAATGGACTTAAATCATAATCGCCATATACTTGTAGTAAATCCAAGCCATGCTTTCTGAACATTCTTGCTATTTCATACAAGCGGAACCCTCGTACCCGTTCTTCAAAATAAAAATCTTTTCCTTTATCAGAAAAGGCAATGGATTTAACAATGTATTTCTTTTCGACTTTTCGTTTTATATTGAATGTTATATTTTTAATCTCCTTGGTTTCTTTTTTGACAAGATTTTTTTCAGCCTTAATGGCGTTCATGAAATCGATAACGAGCAGTCCATTTTTTTTCAAACCATAAGACATTCCTTCTAATGTCAAATGATGTTCGATTTCTTTGGAAAAATATCCGAAACTCGTAAAGAAATTAAAAATGACATCAAAATAATTGGAACGGAATTTACGCCTCATATCATGGACAAAAAAATGAAGATGATCCTGTTGGAATTGTGAAGCGTGGGCAATACTCTGTTCCGACAAATCCACTCCGGTAACATCAAATCCCTTTTTGGATAAATAAATGGAATGCCTACCTTTTCCACAAGCCAAATCCAACATAGTGGAATTTTTTTCTTGGGGATAAGTCGCTAAAACATTATCAATAAAAAATTGTGCTTCCTGATCATTTCTATGTTGATATAAAATATGATAATATTCAGAATCGAACCAATGTGCAAACCATTCCATATTAATTACTATTTTTAGAAGCTTATTTTTAAATTAAATATTCAGTAAAAATTCCATGGTGTCGATGTTGTCGGGATAATCAGAAAGAGTGGGGGATTGTGCTGCTCCAAAAGGAATGGATTTTAATTTTTTCAAAGGCGTTTCAGAAACGATACATTGTATCTGTTCTTCTTTTTCCGATAAATGATTTTCCAAATTGTTTAAATCCGTATAATGTTCAAAATGAACCACAGAAATGGGGCTGGCGATGGATTCATCCTCTGTAATGATCACCGAACCACTGTTCCAATAATCCCTTTTGTTTAAAATGAGGATTGTAGTTTGATAATCATAATTGTTTTTATATTTATCGTGTAGGATGTCATCTCGAAATTGATGGAGAGATTCTAGGAAATTTGTAAAATCATATCCTTCTGGAACATAAAGTTTAGAAACATTTCTACATCCCAATCCAAAATATTGGCAGACATCTTTTCCTAGAGCATCCAACTGTTCTTTGTTTTCATTGCCGGATAAAATACCCACAGAATTTCTATTCTTTCGAATGATATGATTCATGTGCCCGAAATAAGACTCGAAATAACGAGCCGAATTATTACTGCCCGTAGCAATGATGCCATCTATTTCTTTAATCGAAATATTATCAGGGAAAGAAAAATAAGAATGTATCTCAGGAAATTCTTCCGCCATTTTTTTGATGAAAAAAGGAGTAATAAATTCATCCCGTTCCGAAACCTTGATGACCGACTGATGCCCGGCTAAAAAAATAGATAACATATCATGAAATCCAACTAAGGGGATATTCGCCGCAGGAATCATTCCTATTTTTTTTGGCGAACCATTTTTCGGAATATGATATTGATTTAACCAAGTATTTAATTTTTCCTCATTTAAGAATTCATCACAAATAGCATCTATGGCCATGTGTTGGTTTTCCATCGTAAACCAACGATTTCTAAAATGGGTTCTATGAAGAAATGCATTAAGGCGTTCATCTTTTTTACGGAGATAATCGCCTAAAAATAAAACAGCTTCTTTTCTTTTTTTTAATTCCATAGATAATATTCAAAATTAAAATTTGAAATTATAAGTAATACTGGGCAAAATCGGAAACAAAGAAACTTGCTTGGCTTGAACACCCGTAAAATTGCCATCATCATCCTCAACGGTGTCGATAAAAACAAAGAACGGATTCCTTCGGTCGTAAGTATTGTATGTACTAAACGTTAAATCCGATTCTCCCCACTTCGGGAAAAAGCGTAAAATAAAACCCAGGTCCAAACGATGATACGACGCGAGCCTAAAACTATTTCTATCGGCATAAACCGGAGTAATGCTAATGCCGCTATTGCTTCCTTCTGAGATGGGGAATTGTCCTTCTGATCCGGGTATGTCCGTGAAGAAAAATCTTCCCACAGGCAAGGTGGTTAAATTTCCGGAACTGAAAACCCAAGCACTGGTCAAACTGATTCTTTTATTTAAATCGTATAAAACAACAAGACTCAAATCATGTCGTCTGTCATACGTCGGATTGAATTTTCTACCTTCTAGGATATCTGGAAATTTTCTCCAAGACCAAGACAATGTATAACCGATCCAACCCCTCAAGTCACCGGATTGTTTTTCGAGATAAAATTCATTTCCATAACTCCATCCCTTGCCAAAAACGAATTCTTCATCTAAATTATCATTTACGAATAATTGGGCTCCATCTCGGAAATCAATTAAATCCCGACCCCATTTATAATATACTTCATCCGAAATAATAAAATCATTTTCCCCTAGGCTAAATGTATACGCTAAACCACCGGCCACTTGTTGTGAACGTTGTGGTTTAATATTCTTATTGGAAGGATACCAAATGTCCGTTGGTAAAGACGCAGAAGAATTCGCCACCAAATGAATAAATTGGTTCATATAGGCATAACTGACCTTGACCGATAAATCATCCGTTATGCTATACTTGGAAGAGAACCGAGGCTCGATGCCCCAATAAAATTTATCATTATTAAAAGAAGATAATCGAACACCATAATTGATTTTTAAATCTTCGTTGATTTCGAAATCATCTGCTATATATGCCGCCATAGCGAAGGCGTCAAAACCTTGTCCCGATTGGAACGAAAATGTTTCTTCATCATCTTCGAAAGAAAGACGACCTACATCAAATGTATGGTATGTGATGTTAGCGCCGAAACGGATATTATGACGATTATCTGGTGAATAAAAATAATCTATTTTCCCCGTAAAATCCTTGATGCCGGAACCCAATTCAAACGTAGCGAAATTGGTCAGGCGATTGGAAATATTATAATTATAATCTGAATAAGTAAGTGTGGTGTTTGAAAATAATTTAGAATTATAAATATGATTCCATCGAGCTGTAGCAGCAATGTTTCCCCATTTGAATAAAAAATCAAAATCATCATCTTTAAAAACAAAAGCATCCCTGCCATAATAGGCACTGATGAATAATTTATCTTTTTTAGATAATTGATAATTTATTTTTCCATTCAAATCATGGAAATAATATTCAGGTAACTGTGTGAAATCTGGATCGTCAGAATTCGCTTTATTTACTTGTCGTAAAATCAAATCGACATAGGTGCGTCGACCAGAAACGATAAACGATCCCTTCTCTTTTACAATAGGTCCTTCTAAAGTTAAGCGGGAAGCAATAATTCCCAATCCACCCGAACCCGAAAACTTCTTTTTATTTCCTTCCCTCATTTTTACATCCACCACAGAAGAAAGGCGACCACCATATTGAGCCGGAAAACCACCTTTATATAATTCGACATTTTTGACTGCATCAGAATTAAACGTACTAAAAAATCCGAATAAATGTTGAGGGTTATATACTGTGGCTTCATCCAACAAAAATAAATTCTGATCGGTGGTTCCTCCCCGTACATTCAAGCCCGACGTTCCTTCACCACCTGTTGTAATACCGGGTTTTAATTGAAGGGTTTTAATAATGTCTACTTCACCAAAAAGAGCCGGTATCATTTTGGCATCCTCTATGGTAATTTGCTCGACGCTCATTTGTGTCGAATTTACTTTTTCTTTGTAGGAATTCGCTTTCACCACGACTTCTTCCAAAGTTTTACCATAGCTCAATTCTACATCCAAATTCATATCTTCTTTAGCAAGAATTCTAATTTCTTTGGTTTCATAACCCGTGTAGGAAAAAGCAAGGGTTGAAGAATCTCCAGCGGGTACTTGTATGGAATAAAATCCATATTCATTGGAGATGGCTCCATCTCCGGTTTCAAGGACGAAAATGGTAGAACCAATCATCGTTTCGCTCGAAGCAGCATCCTTAACATACCCACTTATGGTGAAAATGTCGTTTTGGGCTGTGGCTACTTGAAATAAAAGAAAGAAAAAAATAATAGGTGAAAATCTCATATGGCTGATTTACTTGTGTTGCAAAGGTGCTTATATTTTTAATAATTTATCATGGAAAAGGTTTAAAATTCTAAACAAATTCACTGTATTCATATTCATCCATAACCACTCTCGTTTGTGTAAAAGTATCATGCCAAGGTTTTTCGCCATCTATAAAAATGGAAAGTACATCAATAATCGTATATCTGACGACAGACCGGGCAAATGCCTGTAAAAATGTAATCGGTTCTCCATTTAATTTTACCACTTGGGTTTGGGTAAAATATTTCCCTAGGGTTTTTCCGAATAAACCTTCAAAAAAACATTTATAAACAAATGGGAAGAAAAATAGATTCATTCCAGCGAAAAGACCATAATCACTTTCAAGGTCGGTTCCTTCAACAAACGTCCAATCGAAAATCATCAAGGCGATAATATAAAACACATATACCGCCGTATCGATCACATAATTGAGAAATCTTTTGTCCTTCGGTGCCAAATAAGGCTCGATTTCATTGTATAAATCATTCGGATCTTGGTAATCCAATATCTTACTTTCCATATATATACTTTTTTGCAAAGATAAACGTAGAATTCTTTGAATGTCGAATTTGTTTACATTTGTGTCTCTAAAATGCTAGTTGGATGAAAGCTGTTCCGGACAAACCCATGTTACGCCTCTTTGCTTATTTGAAAAATTATCGTTTTCAAGTTGGTTTTTCGAGTGCGAATGCCATCATCAATAAGATTTTTGATTTGATGCCGCCCATCCTCACCGCTTGGCTGATAGACAGTGTGAGCCGAAATCCACCCGCTTGGATTGGCGATGGTTTTGGAATTCATGAACCGTATGCTGTCATTATTTTTCTAGGAATTTTGACCGCTGCTATATTTCTTTTGGAAAGCTTTTTCGAATGGTTGTATAAAAGAGGGTTCCTCCGTTTGGCACAAAATGTACAACATGATTTGCGAAGCAAAGCCTACGATAAACTACAAAAAAGGGACATCGCTTTTTTTGAAGGAGAAAGAACCGGAAACCTGATGTCCATCCTCAACAACGACATCAACCAATTAGAACGATTCCTAAATTCAAGCTTTTATGAAATTCTACATTTGGTAACCCTCTTCATTTTTGCTACGGTTTCTTTGTTTCTGGTTTCACCCAAGCTAGCCCTAATCGGAATGCTGCCCATGCCTTTGATTTTCATCGGAAGCATATTTTATCAAAGGAAAATTTCTCCCCATTATAAGACCATTCGGGAAAAAGTGGGTGCCTTGAGCAGCCGCTTGGAAAACAATATTTCCGGAATCATGGTGATAAAGAGCTTCACCGCAGAGAAATTCGAATCGGATAGGGTAGAGAAGGTGTCCGATGAATATAAACAAGCCAATTTCAATGCGATTCAGTATAATGCTCTTTATATCCCCCTCATTCGTGTTTTTATTACCATTGGTTTCGTTTCGGTCTTGATGATTGGCAGTTTCATGATTTTGGATGAAACCAACGAAATCACAATTGGTTCTTTGGCATTTTTCTCCATGATGATTCAACGTTTGCTTTGGCCGGTTACGCGACTAGGACAAGTCTTTGATGATTATGAAAGAGCGAAGGCTTCCGCTAGAAGGGTCTTCAATTTAATGGAAGAAAAATCGGACATTGAAGATGGAACCATTTCTGTTCAAAAACTGAAGGGTGACATTCAATTCAATGAAGTCTACTTCCAATACCAACAAGGAGAATCCGTATTAAAACGAATTCATCTGAATATGGATGCGGGGAAAAGTCTCGGAATCGTGGGTTTAACAGGAGCGGGGAAAACCACCCTCATCAAATTATTATTGCGATTGTATGATGTAACTGATGGGGAAATCCTAATGGATGGTAAAAATATCAAATCCTATCAATTAGAGAGCCTTCGTAAGAATATCGCCCTAGTGAGCCAGGATGTATATTTGTTTCATGGCACCGTTCGAGAAAACATTTCTTATGGCAACACCCATGCTTCGGATGAAGAAATTATCCAAGCAGCAAAAAAAGCAGAATTACATGATTTTATCATTTCGACAAAAGAGGGCTATGATTCCATCATTGGAGAACGAGGCATAAAATTATCTGGTGGGCAACGACAAAGATTAAGCATTGCCCGAGCCATTTTGAAAAATGCACCCATCCTTATTTTGGATGAAGCGACCAGTTCCGTCGATACAGAAACCGAAAGAGCCATCCAAGGAAATCTGGATCAATTGGCAAAGGGAAAAACAGCCTGGGTCATCGCCCACCGACTCAGTACCATTAGGAACATGGATCAAATCATTGTCTTAAAAAATGGAACCATCCAAGAACAAGGCAACCACAGCGAACTTCTCCAACACGACGGTCTTTATGCAGATTTATGGAATGCCCAACATCCGGATTAATGTTGCCCCACGTCGGACGTTTTCAAAACGTCCGACGTGGGGCAAAAGATAAAAAATTATAATGGGGCCTTGACCATTTTAGTGTAAACAAAGCAGAAAATACGTTTATAATTCAAAACTGTTTGAGCAAGCCTTGATTTTTTGTTACTCGAATTAAGGCAAAAGGAAAATATAATACCATTCAACTCAAAAATAAACTAATCCTCCTTCACATCCTCCAAACTAGGTGCCTTCCATTTTTTATACCCCACCGGATTATCCGAAGCTTTTCTAATGGCTTTGCCGGTTCTTTGTTTATCCCAAATCATAGCGAAAGTCATAATTAAACTCGTTCCGATAATAATGAATAAAAGAATACCCGCATCGAAGGTAGCAACTTCTGCTTCTTTGGGTATCGCATAAAATAAAAGAACGGTAATTAATCCCCGGGGAGCAACAAACAATTGAGGTAAAATATCCTTGCCGATAAAGAGTCGAAGAGTAACGAAACGTATAGCATATATAGAGAGGATGATTAACAAAGAAACCAATGCTACATTTACACTCACTAACGACGCCAAAGAAATGGTCATACCAAAAACAACGAAGAAGAAAGTCCGGACGACAAAGGCGGTTTCCATAGTGACCACATGCAAACCTTCATATATATGATAAGCCTGTTTATAATCCAACCATTTTTGTAAAAACCCTCTAAAAAATAATTTCATGTTCGTCATCAATAATCCAAAAACAAGGATGATGATAAGCGAAGAAAGGTGCATCTTTTTACCTAAGGCATATAATAAGAGTAAGACAGCAATTAATAAAAATAATTTGACATGGCTTTTAATGTTCTGGAATACCAAAACAATAACATAACTCGCCACTAAAGAAATGACGATGGTCAAGACAATATTCCCCATAAAACTTGCCAAACCACCCGAATGTTCGGCAGCATGACCTGCCGTTTCTATTTGCCCGGTCAGGTAATAAAAAACCATAATTCCGAGAATGTCGGAAAAAGTACTTTCATAAATATGGAATTCTTTTTTGTCTTCCCTCAAGCCGGTTACACTAGGAATAATGATCGCACTGGAAAGAATGGATAAAGGCGTAGCATACAACCAAGCAGATTTCATGCTCATATCCGGAATAAACTCATGTAGTATGAGTGCGGCGACCCAAATGGACAGCAATAGCCCAATGAGGGCAATGAAAAATGCCTTGGCGATGGGAATGTATTTTTCCCGTTTGAGTTCTAGTTCGAGCGCTGCTTCTAACACAATCATTATCAGACCGATAATACCCAAAACCTCAAGAATCGGAAAGAAGTCGAACTCCTCTCCCAGATGCATGGCGTCCAAGGAAATTTTAAGGATGATTCCCAAGAAAATCAACATCAAAACAGAAGGGATATTGGTTTTCTTAGACACTTCTCCGAAGAAGAAGGAAAGGATCAAAATAATGCTTGACGCAATGATAAGATTATATGAACTTAGGATTTCCATAGTTTAAATTTCTTTTTCCTGTTTAATCGTTGAGTTGAATTTGTAAGCCGCTTTCTTCCAACCATGTTATCATGTGTTGAAGGTATTTGTCTTTATGGAGAAGGAATTTCATGTCGTATTTTTCTGGGCTCGAATCGTCTTTTCTTATTTCCGGACGATAGGTCCAATCTAAGTAAGGGCAATCCAATAATTTGTATTCTAATTGTTGGACGATATTCTTTGTTTCTTCCTTTTCGGATTGTAAAATCACTTGGTGAAAACCACCCGTTGTTATTCCTTTCAATAAGGTATATCCCTTACGAATTAAAGTCGAATAATTAATAAAACGAGAACCCTCATTGGTACGTAAAGTAACACCCAATCGTCCTATTTTTTGAAGGATACCATTTTCATCCTGAATTTTGAGTTGTTGCCCTTTTTCTATTTCATTATTCATAAGGAACAAACGACCGTCGATATAATTCCTCAAAGGCAAATAGGCGAGCAATAAAAGGATTAAAACCACCAAGCCATGTAGTGCAGGTTGTATCAAAATAAAAATGACCAATAAAATAATAATGGCAATGGGTTCGTAAAGAACAATCAAGGATTCGAGGCGGTCGGAAATAGAAGCACCACCATTTCCTGTAAAATATGTTTGCCTGAGAAAAGTAATCAGAAAACGCAGCAGGAAATACAGGGCAGCCAAAATGACAAACCCCCAAAATAAATCCGGCCAATCCAACATATATTTTTCCATAATCCGAATTTATATTTTTTCTTTATTCAGTGTTTTTTTCCTATAACTGATTTGGAATTCCTTATCCAAAAGTTTTCCAATATCATGACTGAGGAACGGATTGATTTCCAAAGTCCCGTCAAGATGCCGTTTCAATAAACCCAGATTGAACAAACGATTCAAAATAGGTTTATATGTTGTTTTGAAAGCGGGACCGAATTTTTTCCGAAGCGTATATTCATTCGTTTTTCTATGCAATAAAATAGAACGCAAAAGCAAACCCGCTTCAGGGCTCATGAATTCGGGTAAACTATAATCATATTCTGCCCTCGGAGTAATTTCATCTTCCCCGGCATAACGCATAGTGTAAGACCACCGCCTTAAAATCTCACCTATATTGCCATTCGATGCTTGATATAACCGCTTGATAATTTTATCGAATTGAATAACATCCAGTTCTTCATTATCCTTATCCATCAATTTATTGTGGGTGGCATTATGGCGGATAAGAATGGCTTCCCTCACATCATTATAAGACATTTTATCTGTATTGATTTCACTTTGGAATACCTTGTCAATATCATGGAACCGATTGAGTTGTGCCTTTAAAGCATTGCTCATTGACACCATGAAAAATTGCTTGTGGGAATAATGATCCATGGTATGTAAAAGGTGTTTTACATTTTCGGATAAAGTGATTTTTTCATTTTCCCATTTTTCCAAATCATCAATCCAAATTAAGGAAGGAGTGTGTAATCCATGCTTGATGATGAAATCCAAAACCTCTTTGAGCTGATATCCTACCTCAAATCTTCGACCGGCAAATAGTATGTTTTGTTCGGGTGTAATTTTTAGAAAATTATGAGGGAAATGCCAATTTTGGATTTGATCTCCCAACAAGGATTTACCCGAAAATCGAGTGCCTGTAATTAATAGAGTGCCACGAAAACCCATTTTCCAATTTTCATAAATCTGTTCGATCCGCTCCAATTCATCCTTTCTTCCCACACAAAACGAATCCCCTATATATCCTTTGGTCAAGAACATATTAGTATAATGATTGATGTTGGGAGCAGGAGTCCTATGCCTGACGGTTCGAACAATTTTTTCCGAAATACTTAATGAATCTTCTTTTTGGGCTTTCTTTTGGAGTTGCTTCACCTTCACGCCCTTTTCTTGAAACCAATCCCGCACCCTTCTCCATCCTTGTAACTGATATCTTCGATATTGATTAATGGTCGAAGACATGGAAACGTTCAAAAAGCTCGCTTCATAAATATTAGAAGCTTTGAGCTCCTTTACCAAATGCTTGGATGTATATTCTTGTATTTCCTCTAGGTTTTCATGCGTTTTACCCAAATGTTTATCCAAACTCTCCAAAGCCGTAATGACTTCCCGGCTATCCAGTTCCAATCCTTCTTTTTTATCAAATTCATATCGGTTTCTGATATTGAGTAGGGTCAGATCCAATTTGTTTTGAATGCCGGAAAAAGAATGGTACAAATTATAAATATTGGGCATGATTTCGGATTCCAACCAATGTGCCGTATCTCTTTGAATATCGATTTCCCGCTGAATGAGCAAACCATCTTCCTTCCCAATAGCGTACTCTTTTTTGATGGGCAAATCTTCAAAAATGGTTTCTATTTGTTCACTGAATTGATCCGGATTGCCGAAAGGCAAATCCGGTAGCTTCATACTGTCAACGGCTTCAACCGCTTTTTTCCCAAGAAACTGTTCATCATTGGCACGAACACCTTGCAAAACAATGCTGATGTCTTTTTTTAATTGCTCCTTCTGAAAAAGGGCATCTTTCGTGAGTTGGGAGAAATGCTGTTTTATTTTCTTAAAACCATTCGAAGCCTTCAAGGTATTTTGGATTTGCTCCAAGAGATCCCTGCATTGTTCGGGTATGATTTCAAATTGTTTTTGGTGAACGGGCCAAGGCGTATTTTGATGTTTCCATTTTTTCATGGATGCATCCCAATTCCCCTTTGAGCCAAGAACCGACTCAGATTTTACACTCCCAGCAGCATCGAGTAGGATAGCTTTAGAACGTTCAACCAGACCGTTATAAGTTTTCGATTGGATTTCCCCTTCTTCCAATAACAGATATGCTTTTTGTTGTTCGAAAAGGATATTCCGCCACAAGACAAGGAAGGATTTTACTCGCTCCATCCAATCGTAGGTCAATTTATATTGTAGGATGGTATTCTCATTGCTGGTAGGACTTTCTTCTTGACAAAATTTTCCGATAGGAATAATTTTTCTCACCAACGATTCCGCATTTCTAGAAAGTTCTTCCAAACAATGCTCATCTCCTTTCGACCTATCAAAAGTAGCAGCAACGACTTTTTCAAGAATCGAGTCGAATTCAGCCAGTCGACTTTCCAGACTTTTAGGATCCGGGATGGTTTCTGTAGTATTATTGCTCGAATGTTCCATAAACTCTAATATAGATCGAATGTAATAATAATTTAGTCAATTATTGTTAACATATTAGAGTAACGTGAACTAAGGAATAGAAAAAGAGTTTTAAATGCTTTCGGCCTTGAGGCTAGAAAGACTCACAACCTTGATTATTGGGTCCTTTTGTATCTAGCAAAGTCATGCAATGTAAATTCTAATATAGCCGTACTTGTTTTAAATAGAGTTACTGATTTCTTTCTTTTTAACGATTACCTATAAAAATCCCGAATTTTGAAACACCAAAAATTCGGGATATAAAATTTAAATGAATGTTTCATTACTCAACCCCACGAATCGCATCATCCAATTCCAACAATTGAGTATCAAGTTTTTTTGCCGCTTTGTGGTTGATATAATAAACAAAAATGGAGACCCCTAAAATGAATACCAAATAAGCTATTTGTATTCCCAAAGGATAATCACTTCCTATGGTGATGATAAACAAAGGAACCATCAAAGGAAGGACATACCAAAACAAGACGCTTTTTAATAACTTTTGTTCTCTCAATAAATAGTCTTTAGAATGTTGAAGTTGCTCTTTGATACTGCCGGTCAAAGTAATGGGCTTCTTCGAATTTTGGATGTGCAGCAATTTGAAGATGATAAAAACAGCAGCCAAAACAGCCAATCCGGCACCTAATTTCTGAAGGAATAATTCATAGCGGATTGTTTGGATGCTGAAGAAAATAATCACAACAATCGCAGCAATGATTTCACGCATATTCCTTTTCTTGATGCTCTTTTCGAATTCAATCATTTTGTCATTCATTTCAGATACAATTTTATATTGATTAAAAGATATAGTCTCCTTTTGGGAGCTATTTTTCCATAACGATTTCAAGTTATCCTCATTCATTTTCATACGTTTTTAAGCAATGAAACAATTGGGTTTTAATTCTTTTGATTTTGACCGCCACATGGTTTTCTGATATTCCGACAATGGAAGCGATTTCCTTGTACGGCAAATCTTCCAAGAACAAAATGATGATGGAACGATCCACCTGTGGCAATTTAGAAATGCATTGATACAAGGATTCATATTCCAAATTTTTGGGCGGATCAGAAATGGGGTCGAAGACCACACTGTCCAATTGTATTTTATTCCGAGAATGTTTTTGATACGGAGAACGAAGGCAAACATTCAAGGTGATTCTGTATATCCAAGTAGCAAGGCTCGATTTCCCTTCAAAACGAGGCAGAGCCTTCCAAATCTGAAAGAACACATCTTGAATCAAATCCTTCTTGTCTTCTGCATTTTTAGCATAGACACCACAAATCCGTTGTATGGAAGCCTTGTTTTCTTCCAATATCCTGACGTACCGTTCCTCAATGTCATTTCTTTCTTTCATATCCTTAAAATTAGGAAATTCATCCTTTTACCTTTATTAGTTACATCCAGAAAAGATAATATGACAAGGAATGTCGTTTTTTTTGGAAAAAATGAGGATTTAAGAAAATTTGTCCATTTGCAAATCATTTTAAACAAAATCAAATCCCAGAAATTTACCTAGTAAGAGATAAAAATTGGTATTTTTGTTTGCCTTTTATCAACCGTTGCTACGCAAGAGGATACACACTTAAAAATCAGAGGTAGAAGTGAGACTTACACAATTGGAAATCAAGGGCTTCAAGAGCTTTGCCGATAAGACGGTCATTAACATTAATGAAGATGTAACGGGCATTATCGGGCCTAACGGATGTGGTAAATCCAACATCGTGGATGCCGTTCGTTGGGTATTGGGAGAGCAAAAGAGCAAGGAATTGAGGTTGGAAAAGATGACCAACATCATTTTCAATGGTACGAAGAAGCGAAAGCAGGGCGGTGTGGCAGAAGTCACCATGACTTTCGACAACAACAAAGGCATTATTCCTAGTGAGTATAGTACAGTATCCATTTCAAGGGTCTTGTTTCGGACCGGAGAATCCGAATATCGCTTGAATGGGGTAAAGTGTAGGCTCAAGGACATCACAACGCTGCTCATGGATACGGGTATCGGCTCCAACAGTTATGCCATCATCGCTCTAGGTATGGTGGATGATATCCTTCATGACCGGGAAAATTCCAGAAGGAAATTGTTCGAGCAAGCGGCGGGCATTTCAAAATATAAAGTTCGGAAAAGAGAAACCCTCAACAAACTGAAAGGCACCACTGCCGATTTGGATCGGGTAGAGGATTTGATTTTCGAAATCGAGAACAACCTCAAAATTCTAGAAAAGCAAGCCAAACGGGCTCGGAAATATTTCGATTTGAAAATCCAATACAAGGAAAAGAGCATCGAGCATGCCAAATATAAAATTGCGGATTTCAAAGACGAATATAAATCGCTTCAAACTCGCTTGACGGAGCAACAAGATAAATTGTTGCAACTGAATACCGCCATTAAAACCTTCGAGGCGAATTTGGAAGCAGAACGAAAAGCTAATCTCGATAAGGAGCAAGCCCTCACCAATAACCAACGTGCCTTAAACGAATTGGTGGGTCGGTTGCGGGGGATGGAGAATGATAAACAAATGGCGGAGCAACGTTTATCATTTTTGAAAAATAGTAAAAAGCAAATCGAAAACAGAATCGTTTCGGCGGATTCCGATTTACAGAAATTACAAAATGAAATCGAATTTTATTCGAAGAAAGTTTCGGAAGAAACTGCCTTGGAAACGGAATATCAACAACAAGTAGAAGACGCCAAAAAGAATTTGGAAAACATCCAATCCAATCATGGATCGTTGAAGTCCGAATTGGATGTGATTTTGAAAGACCAACAACAATTGGAACGTGAAATTTTCGAGTTGGAAAAGAAAAAAGCGGTCAATCAAAGTCAGGCAGAAAATTATAGGAGGGACATTGCCCGAACGGATGAGGAATCGGAAAAGCGTTTGGCGGAAGTGGGTGATGTAAAAGATAAATTGGATGAAGTAGCGGAAGAGAAAAATAGCTTGGATGAAAAAATCAAGGAGATGGAAACCCAAGAGGATGCTCGACAGGTGGAACTCAAAATGGTGCAGGAAAAAGTGGAGGAGATCCAAGAAAAAATTTCCAAATTAAATCGGAAATTAGATTCCAAACGAAACGAATATAAATTAACCAAAAGTTTGATTGATAATTTGGAAGGTTTTCCGGAGTCGATTAAATTTTTGAGTAAGAATAAAAATTGGTCGAAGAAGGCACCCTTGTTATCCGACCTGATTTATGTGAAGGAAGAATATCGGGTAGCGATAGAAAATTTCCTAGAACCTTATTTGAATTATTATGTGGTCAAAGATTTGACCGAAGCCTATGAGGCCATCCAACTATTAAATAAATCGCAAAAGGGTAAAGCGAAATTCTTTTTGTTGGATGCGTTCAGTGATAATAATTCGAACATGGTTTTATTGCCCGAAACGCAACGGGCGATGGATTTGGTCGAATGCGATAATCAATATAAAGGTTTAATTTCTCATTTATTGGATAATGTTTTATTGACCGATAATGATGAAATCAAAACCAAAATTGATGACAATCAAATTACCTTGATTTCCAAATCGGGTAAATTCATCCAAAGGAGATATTCTGTTTCTGGTGGCTCGGTCGGTTTGTTCGAAGGAAAGAAAATTGGTCGTAAGAAAAACCTGGAGGTTCTAAGTTCAGCGATTAAAGAAGGAGAAAAAGAAGGAGAGGTTTTATCCAAGGAATTCTACGAATTTAAAAACAGAGTCCAAGCCTTAAAAGATGCGGATTTATCCCAACAAATCCGTTTGGATCGAAGGGAGTTGGAACGCATTTCTCAAATTTTCGTCTCCTTGAAAACCAAGGCAGAGAATTTTGATACCTTCTTAAAAGAAGCATCGGTTCGAAAAGAAAATCTGTTGCAACAAATTTCACAATTGGAAAATTCGATCTACGAAGTGGATCAACAATTGAATTTGAAAAAAGCGGAAGCAGAGGTAGCCAATAATAAAATCCAAGAAGCGGATTCAACTTACCGTTTGGCAGCAGAACAATTGTCCGAAGCGACCGGAAATTATAACCAACGGAACATCGAAAATATTCGTCAACAAAATAAAGTGAATACGTTCCAAAAAGAATTGGAATTTCGACAAAAACAATTATCGGATACCCAATTAAAATTATTTACGGATCGGGATGAAGTCAAAGAAAACGAAGAAAGCATAGAACTCACGAAAGAAAAAATCGAAGATTTTGCAGCCAAATTGTTGGTCTTTTATCAAGAGAAAAAAGAAAAGCAATCGGCATTGAGTGAGGTAGAACGTTTATATTATGACTCAAGGGGTGGCATTAATGAAATCGAGGATAAAATTAGGAAAAATAATCATGAAACGCGTATTACACAACAATTACTCGATTCTTTAAAAGATAAATTCAATGATGTGAAATTAAGAATGACTTCGGTAGGGGAGCGACTCCGTGCTGAATTCGATATCGACATCAACGACATCATTAATTTAGAACCCAATCCAGATTTAAACCCGCAAGAGTTAGAAGAAAAAGTAGAACGATTACGAAAAAGACTCCATAATTATGGAGAAATCAATCCAATGGCTGTTGAGGCCTATGACGAGATGAAAATCCGTTACGATTCGATTATTGAGCAACGAGATGATATTTTACAAGCGAAGGAATCTTTGGAAGAAACCATTCGCGAAATAGAGGAACAGGCGACGGGGCAATTCATGGAGGCATTTGTGCAAGTGCGTACCCATTTCAAGAAAGTGTTCCGAAGTTTATTCAAGGAAGATGATGATTGTGATTTATACTTGGAAGATGAAAACGATCCCTTGGAATCGAACATCAAAATCATGGCGAAGCCGAAAGGAAAACGCCCACAAAGTATTTCGCAATTATCGGGTGGAGAAAAAACACTAACGGCTACTGCTTTGTTATTCTCCTTGTATTTATTGAAGCCCGCTCCTTTCTGTATTTTTGATGAGGTGGATGCTCCTCTGGATGATGCGAATATTGACAAGTTCAATAATATCATTCAGGAGTTTTCAGAGGATTCGCAATTCATTATTGTGACCCACAATAAATCCACGATGGCATTCATGGATGTGATTTATGCGGTAAGCATGGAAGATGCGGTTTCTTTGGTCGTACCGGTAGATTTCCGAGATTTCGATCACAGAACCACAACAGAGGTGATGTCGAATTAATAACAATATCCTAAGGATGAAACAAAAAACGCCTATAGGGAATCATTCCCAGTTTTTTTGAATGTTGTTCCTTTGGTTGACTATTCTCTAGTGGGAGTATGTTCGGTATAGATGAGTTTAGTTATT
>JAHDDR010000232.1 GCA_020629255.1 Saprospiraceae bacterium
CTTGCTGAAAACGGCAAAATATTTTCATTTACTTGGATTTGGCTAGATATTGTGCTTCACAAGCGGGAACCATACAATTGACAAGAAAAAACAACTTTTAACAACGCATGTGAAAGAGCACTCCAGATTACTAGGACAACTAACTTAACACCCAGAATCTGTCAAAATGGTAGGAAGATAAAGAAGAAAGAAGCGAATTTGTAATTGTGCCGATTTTGAATGTCAAACGCTCATGAAAATTATCCGTAATCGGAGAGTGTTTCACATCGCTAGAGAAGATACCCAATCTTCCAAAAGCTTGTTTTAGAGGGACGTTCCGGCCGAACGTCCCTTTTTCTTTTTTGAGAAGAACCAACTAAAAGGCTGTTCTATTATGTTTACTTTTCTTATATTAGAGCATGTTCAAAATAGGTAAAAACATAAATCCCCCTTCCTTCTTTACTATGGTAAAATTTTCGATAACAAATATCGTCGCCACCATACTCTCCATTTTTATAATCGGGAATTTTTCCTGCACTTCACTCAAAACGACAGCAAATGAAGAACCTACCACATCTCCTCCGCCCCAAAACGAACAAGAAGCCAATGCCAAGTACACCTTGATGTTCACCCAAGACATCAAAGCAAAATTCCTCACCACAGACAAACTGCAACACAGCTATTTGGTCACGCAAGAAGATGAACTCCTCAAAATCGACAAAGAAGGAAAAACCTTATACACCTATTCTAATTTCGAATGGGGTAATATTTCTCACGTCGATGCCACCAATCCCTTCAATATCTTATTATATTATGGCGATTTCCAAACCGTAGTTATTCTCGATAGAACCCTCAACCCTACCCATATTTTTGATTTGTTTCAAACTAATGCACCCATCATCCAAGCCATCGGCATGTCCGATGATCAAAATGTCTGGATCTATGATGAAGCGAATTTCAGGCTAAAAAAAATAAACACCGAAGGAGAAATCATTTTTGACAGCAACGATTTGTCACTTAATTTCTCTGCCGACATTTCTCCTACATTCCTATTGGAATCCGATGGCTTGGTTTTTTTGGTCGAAGAAAATAAAACAGTCCATATCTTTGACAATTTTGCCAAATTCAGACAAGTCGCCCCCTATAAAATTACAGATGGAAGACTACAAACCGTTGATGGTCTCTACGTCTATCTCGGACAAGAAGGCATCTATACCATAAACCCATTGCTAGGAGAAAGTCAAGCAAAAATTTTAGTGTTGCCCAAAAACACAACAGAAATATTAAGTGCCGAAATACAACAAACCCACCTGTTTGTATTGTTAAAAGATAAATTTAATATCTATACCTTTGAGAAAAAGTAATTCATGAAATTTATAGTATTCATCCTGCTCACATACTTGGCGTACAGAACCTTCATCCGCCCTATGCTCATTACAGGTGGCGAAGAAGAAAACAAGCCTAACGATATTTTGGATGATGAAGGTTATTTGGATTACGAAGAGGTCAATGAATAACCGTTTTCTCATAAAATTCAAGTATTTTTACCCTTCGAACATACTCTACTAACACCTTTAACTTTCGTTTGAAATATATGTACTCACAAAAAGATCAAAGAAGGCTTTTCGAGCTTTCAAAATCCTTGTTGGATAACAAAACTATCCCGAACAAATTACAAGCCGCTACGGAAGTCCAAGATCTCCACTACGTCATCAAATATCATGAATGGAGATACTATATACAGAATGATCCCGTCATATCAGATTTTGAATATGATCACCTTTTCAAAAGATTGGAGGCATTAGAAGCTGAATTTCCGGATTTAATTACTCAAGATTCCCCAACGCAAAGGGTTTCCCCTGATTTAACATCCGATTTCCCTTCGGTAGAGCATCTTACCCCTATGCTCTCCCTGGCAAATAGTTATAATGAAGAAGACCTCGTAGATTTTGATGAGTCGATTAAACGAGTTTTGGGATTACCGAAAGAACAAGATTTGGAATACGTGGTAGAACCCAAATTTGATGGAGGAACCATCGCCTTGGTCTATGAAAATGATTTGTTGGTGAGAGGAGCCACTCGGGGCAATGGCAAGCAAGGGGAAGAAATGACCAACAATGCAAGGGTCATTCATTCCATCCCGCTTAAAGCGGAATTTTCAAAATGGAATTTACAAAAAGTGGAGCTGAGAGGTGAAGTCCTGATTAAAATTTCCAATTTTGATAAAGTCAATCAAGAAAGAGAAAAAGCAGGGCAATCCATTTTTGCGAATGCTAGGAACGCAGCAACAGGAGGGCTCAGAATGAAAAATCCCAAGGAAGTAGAAAAAAGAAAATTAGAAGCCTTCATCTACCAACTCGGTTATGCTATAGATAAAAACGGTCGTGATGTGTTGGGACAATTCAAAACTCACCACGAAAGTATAGAGGCATTAGGGCAAGTCGGCTTCAAGATTCCGAAGGAGGGTTACGATCGTAAATTGTGTAAAAACATAAAAGAAGCTGCCGATTTTTGTAATTATTGGCAAGAACACCGAGACGAATATCCCTACGAAATAGACGGCATGGTTGTTAAAGTCAACGATTTGAATTTGCAGGAAGAAGCAGGGTACACCAGCCACCACCCTCGTTGGGCAATCGCCTTTAAATTCAAGGCGAAACAAGCCACCACCCGATTGTTGAATGTAGAATACCAAGTCGGAAAAATTGGTTCCATCACTCCTGTGGCAAAATTGGAACCTGTCCAGTTAGCGGGTGTTACGGTTTCCAATGTTTCCCTTCATAATGAAGACTTCATCGTATCGAAAGATTTGAGAATAGGTGATACCGTTTTGGTAGAACGGGCGGGCGATGTTATTCCCTACATCGTTAAAGCCATGGATGATCTGCGAAGCGGAGAAGAAACACCCATCGAGTTTCCCAAAACCTGCCCGATGAATCAAGAAGAAGATATTCCATTGGTTCGGGAAGAAGGCGAAGCGGTCTGGCGTTGCCCCAATTGTACCTGTGGAGCACAAAGCCTCCAACGTTTGATTTTCCACGTATCCAAATCGGGAATGGATATCGATGGTTTTGGAAAAGCTTATGTTGAAAAATTCCAAGAGTTGGGATGGCTCAAAAACATGGCAGATGTATATCGTTTAGATTATGATGCCATTTCACAGCTTGAAGGATTCGGAGAACGATCTGCCAACAACTTGAAGGAAGCGATCAATAAAGCCAAGAAAAACCCGATTAAAAAAGTATTGCAAAGTTTAAGTGTCCATCATTTAGGGAAAAGAGCTTCGGAAATTTTATCAGGAGAAATTAAACACATCTTGGACTTACAATATTGGGATTTGGAAAAGTTTACTTCTATTAAAGATATAGGACCGGTTCTGGCTCAGAATGTAATGGATTATTTTTCCAGACCCGAAAATGTTTCCTTGTTACAAGAAATGGAGTCGATTGGAGTAAATCTTACTCAAACAGAAGAAGATAAAAAAGCGGAACCCGTAGAAGGTGGTCCATTTTCTGGGAAAACGATTTTATTCACGGGAGCCTTGCAACAAATGTCTAGGAATGAAGCCAAGAAAATGGCGCTCCTAAATGGTGCTAAAGTAGTTTCGGGTGTGAGTTCTAAATTGAACATTTTAGTTGTTGGAGAAAAAGCAGGCTCCAAATTAAAAAAGGCACAAGATCTAGGTACCGTAGAAATTTTAAGCGAACAAGAATTTTTGGATCAGCTATCATAGCAAGAGAATGTCCACAATCAAAAAAAACTTTACATCCAAATTAATGAAATGGTATGATCCCAAAGATCGTCCCATGCCCTGGAAGGGCGAAAAAGACCCTTATCTCATCTGGTTATCCGAAATCATTTTACAACAAACACGGGTAGAACAAGGGCTGAAATACTATATCAAGTTCAAGGAAAAATATCCTAAGGTGGCAGACTTGGCCAATGCTCCCGAAGATGAGCTTATGAAAAATTGGGAAGGCTTGGGTTATTATTCTCGGGCAAGGAATTTACATGCTGCCGCAAAATTCATTCATCAAGAATATGAAGGCGCTTTCCCGAATACTTATGAAGAAATCAAAGCCCTGAAAGGCGTCGGCGATTATACGGCTGCGGCAATTTCTTCCTTTGGTTTTGGTTTGCCTTATGCGGTGGTAGATGGAAATGTGTACCGAGTATTAGCCCGCTTTTTTGGAATAGATACTCCCACCGATTCGACCGAAGGAAAAAAGAAAATCAAAACGCTAGCCCAAGAGTTATTGAACAAGAAAAAGCCGGGTATTTACAACCAAGCCATCATGGATTTCGGGGCAACGGTTTGCAAACCCAAGGGGACTTTGTGCGAACAATGCGTATTAAATCAGAATTGTAAAGCATTCGCATTAAACAAAGTGGATGAGTTGCCGGTTAAAAAGAAAAAGATAAAAAAGAAGAATAGATATTTCCATTACCTCATTTTGAATCAAGGAGAAAATATTTTTATCCAAAAAAGAATAAAAAATGATATTTGGAAAAATTTGTATCAATTTCCTGTTATTGAGACAGTTAAGGAAGTTTCTTGGAATGATGTGAAAAAGAAAAATGAATTTTCTGATATTTTTTCTGATGACTTTTATGGAATTTTATCTCATTCTGCGTCTTATGTTCAGGAACTATCGCATAGAACCATCATCGCCCACTTCCACGAAATAAAAGTGGACGATGATTTCCCAAAAGCTAAAAAAGATTGGCTTTTGATAAAAAGAAATGAAATACGTGGATTTGCATTTCCAAAAATCATAGATTTGTATATCACAAAGGAGTATTGATTACTTTCTTTATTTTATAATTTATTAACGCGCAGTAACCTTGAATTTTTTTCAAGGACAGTGAAAAACTAGAGTTATTATGATCAACAAAGTAATTTTAATTGGAAACTTGGGCAAAGACCC
>JAHDDR010000233.1 GCA_020629255.1 Saprospiraceae bacterium
AGATAGTATTCCTCAAGATACACCCATCATTTTTGCTCCCGACAAGAACCTCGGAGCATATCTCCAGAAAGAAACAGGTAGAGAAATGATCCTTTGGAATGGCTCTTGCATGGTACATGAAATTTTCTCTCATGAGAAAATTGTCAAATTGCAATTGAGACATCCCAATGCAAAATTTATCGCTCATCCAGAATGTGAGCCTCACCTTTTGGAAATTGCTGATTATATCGGTTCTACAAGTGGCTTACTTCGATTTACACAAGAAGACGATGCAAAAGAATTCATCGTTGCTACAGAAGCGGGTATTCTACATCAGATGCAACAAAAATCTCCAGATAAGACCTTCATTCCTGCACCTCCCAATAACATGTGTGCTTGCAATGATTGCCCCCATATGAAGTTGAATACTCTCGAAAAATTGTATTTGTGTATGGAACATGAACTGCCAGAAATCCATATCGATCCAGCGATAATTGAAAGGGCTAAGTTACCCATAGATAGAATGATGGAAATTTCAGCCAAAGCAGGACTATAATAAATTATTTTGTAAATAATTGTAAATCAGCCTCTTGTGGGGATTTTTCTTGACAAGAGGTTTTTGTTTGCATTTTCTTAACAAATGTTGCCTTCGTATTAACAGCGACAACCATACTTAGGTATTAAATTTGCAGTATAAATGTTGTTTCGCATCTATCAGATAATTTATAGTTACACGACTAGTAAAGTTTTATATATGTGAAAAATGTTTAATTTTGCAATCTAATTTTTTAATATTCAATTAACAAAATTCTAAAAATGGAAAAAGCGAATCAAATTCAGATTGGTTTATTAGCTCTTATCATCCTCATGTTGGGCTATATGATGTTCAGTGGAGGATTCGGAAGTTCTTCTTCTAGTTCTTCAGATAGCAGAAGCAAAGCTCGCGAAAGTTTGACATCCAAAACAAACAATATTGCAGCTAATAATACTGCTAAAGCGAACGAACCGGCAAAACCTGTTGGTCCTACAACTAACATGAAATTTAATGAAGAAACGTTCGATTTCGGTAACTTGACTGCTGGTGAGAAAGCAACTCACACTTTCAAGTTTAAGAATACGGGTAAAGAGCCTTTGGTTATTTCTAACGCTAAGGGAAGTTGCGGATGTACAGTACCTAAATGGCCAAAGGAACCCATTCCTCCAGGCGGTTCAGGTGAAATCGATGTAACTTTCGATTCTAAAGGTAAGAAAGGTAAACAAACAAAAAATGTTACCATTACAGCGAATACCGATCCTGTAAATACCATTATCAAAATCTCAGCTGATGTAGCTGAAGATCCAAATGCTCCTGCTGCGGCTAAGCCGAATGCAACAACTACTCCTGCTTTAACGCCAGTTAATATTGGAGGAAGCAACTAATATTCTTAGAATTATCTAAGATGAAGGTTCTTGTCCCGCTTTTCCTTTTCGGAAAAGCGGGATTTTCTTTTTTAGAGAAAATCAAACAACGAACTTGTTTAAAAATGATATAATAATCTATTTGCAAGCCATTGATTCCTAAATACTTCAGCTATTTTGAGTTCCGTAGCTACGGCTACGAAACTCAAAATGAGCTTCGTCTTAGAAATCAAGCACTTACAACTCGTTTTATCAACCACTTTTTAAACAAGTTCAGCTTCTAAATCATGAAATCTTTGTTTTCAAAGTGTACCTTTGCAGAATAATTAAGATGATGTATTATGGCTAAGATTTCCATCGACCTCAAATCGGGAAAAGTGAAGAAGCAAAGCAACGTGGTAATCGGTATCGATTTGGGTACGACCAACAGCCTCGTGGCATATATGAAAGAAGGTGAACCGCTCGCGGTAAAAGGATCTGATGGAAAAAATACCTTGGTTCCTTCCATCATTCATTTTAATGAAAAGGATCGGGTAATTGTCGGAAAATCAGCCAAGGAAAGACTCGTTTCCCATCCGGAAAGAACCATTTATTCTGTAAAAAGGCTCATGGGTAAATCCTTTAACGATGTAGAAAATTTCAAATCTCATTTGGGATATGAAATCATTAATGAGGATGAAGAAAAATTAGTCAAAATAAAAGTTGGACATCGTTTTTATACCCCGATAGAACTTTCTTCAGAAATTCTAAAAGAACTAAAAGACCGTATAGAACAGGAACTGGATGCCATCGTGACCAAGGCGGTCATTACCGTTCCCGCTTATTTCAATGATACCCAAAGGCAGGCGACCCGGGATGCCGGAAAATTAGCGGGTTTGGATGTGCTTCGGATTGTGAATGAGCCCACGGCTGCAAGTCTGGCTTATGGTGTGGGTTTGGATGAGGATAAAGATGAAACGGTGGCAGTTTATGATTTGGGAGGTGGTACTTTTGATGTTTCCATTCTGGAAATAAGAGGCGGTATCTTTGAAGTGCTATCAACTCATGGAGATACATTTTTAGGCGGCGATGATTTTGATAGGGCTATTGTGGATCATTGGCAAAATAGGATAGGAGAGAAAGATGGTGATAAATCATTCCAACAAGAATTGAGACTTTTGGCGGAAACAGCAAAGAAGTCATTATCGAATCAAAAAGAATTTAAAGGAACCATCGGCAATACTTCTTTTTCTTTAAATACCGCAAAATTTAATGGACTCATACAACCTATAATACAAAGAACCATCGATGCCTGCCAAAAAGCATTGAATGATGCTGGCTGTAAAATTACGGATATAGATAAAGTCATTTTGGTCGGAGGTTCTACAAGAACACCATTGGTTAAGGAAATGGTCTCGTCCTTTTTCGGGCAAACTGCCTTCGACAAACTCAACCCCGATGAAGTGGTGGCTTTGGGTGCCGCAGTCCAGGCCGATGTCTTGGCAGGCAATCAAAAAGATGTCCTGCTCTTGGATGTAACACCTCTATCATTAGGCATCGAAACGATGGGCGGCTTGATGGATGTTATCATACCCCGAAATTCGAAGATTCCCGCAAAGGCAGGTCGAAATTATACCACTTCTGTCGACGGACAAAAGAATCTGAAAGTTTCTGTTTTCCAAGGAGAAAGGGATTTGGTGAAGGACAATCGCAAATTGGGCGAATTTATTTTAAGTGGTATTCCGCCCATGCCGGCCGGTATTCCTAAAATTGCCATTCATTTTATTATTGATGCAGATGGAATTCTAAAAGTTAAGGCGTTGGAAGAACGATCCGGGGTGGAAACCTCCGTAGAAATCCGTTCCCAATATGGTGTAAGTGAAGAAGAAATGGCACTTATGTTATTGGAATCCTTAAAGAATGCTGAATCCGACATGAAAGCGAGGGCTTTATTAGAAGCCAAAATAGAAGCCAAAAATGTACTGCTCTCCGCAGATAAGTTCATGAAAAACAATAAATCTATCCTAAGTCCGGAAGAAATGCAACAGACCCAACTCCTTACCCTTCAGCTCAAGGTAGCTGTAGAAGGAACCGACAAAGATCTCATTAATGATGCATTGCACCAATTGAATACCTACACCCACCCCTTGGCTCATAGGGCAATGGATCATAATATCGCAAATGCAATGAAGGGGAAAAAGCTTTAAGTATTAGACCAGTACATCAAAAAAGCGAATAATAATAAAATGAGGGTAACGATGGCAATCGCCATGAAGGCTTGTCTGGCTTCTTTTTTTTCTTTAGCCGCTAACTTCTGTTTTCTTTTCGATTTTGCCATAATAAGATAAGATTTGATTTATTCCGAATAGTTTTATTCAAGCATCAAGATATAAATCAATTTCGAAATATGAAAATCAAGCGGCTATTTTCCCTTGATTCGGTTCAATCCCGTTTTGGCTTTTCCATGCAGGCTCGATCGATATTTATCCGGATACATACTCAAGCATTTATTAAAATACGCCCTTGCAGCCTCATAATCTTCCTGATTTTCCTTCACGATTCCAGCTTGTAAAGCTGCGTTACAAATAAAATAGTAGGTATGCTTATGCCCTTTCTCTATGGTAATATTGAATTCTTGAATAGCATCGGTATATTGGAAACGGGATTGTAGAACGCGTCCTTTTCTATAATGATATTCCAATTCATCTTTTTCACTATCCAGAGAAGTCGGGTCAATTTCATTTAAGGTTGCCAAAGCTTCATAAGAATAGCCACCATCGAATTGTAACCGGGCTTTAGTGAGCATAGGGTGGGGAACGATACCACTTTGAGCCGCCTTGAGTGCTTTTTTATCCGGATCAATAGATGCCTTTCCTTTTGTTAGAACTTTTTGCATGTAGGATAGATATCCTTCCCGATTGCCATTGATCAATTCTCTCCAACCCAATAACTGATACGTTTCCTTGATATAATTCCGCCCCTTGAATCGGTGGACGTAATTCAATAAATATTTTTCTGCATCGGGATCCATTTTGTATAACTTGCAGAGCCCTTTCATATATTCCAAATAATGGAATGGATGATAAGATGATGAAGTAGGAGCTGAAGAAAGAATGTCGAAAGCATTATCCGTTTTACCCGTATGCAAGGCAACACTCGCCTGTGCAAAACTGATGAGTGGATTGGTGGTCGGATCCAAATCGCTGGAACGGATAATCCGCCAGGCATCTTCTCCTGCATTTCCGATGTGTAGCACCATTAATGCATACATAATAATGGTTTCTTCTTCGAAGATGAAATCATGGTTTTGGGCATAATTCACCACTTCTTCAATTTCACCTCGACCTTGTTCAATCGTACCGCTCATGCCGGCTAGTTTGGCGACCCATTTAAAGTTGGGAGGGATAGAGCCGATTAAGGAATGTAGGATACCCAAACTTTTTTTATTGGCGACGAAATCGGGGAATTTATTGTTGTTTTCTTCTAACATCTTGAACGCACGACGCACTTCAAAAGCGGCTGTT
>JAHDDR010000037.1 GCA_020629255.1 Saprospiraceae bacterium
AAAAATAAAATAGTTCTGATTTTTACAACGGATTGAACTAATTCATGATCCATATAAAGATGAATAAAATACCCGAAAAACGATCCTAATACAACAGATAATATTCCGATAACCGCCCCTTCAATTAAAAGTCGTTTTAAAAAATAATCTTTCCAACTCAAAGATTCATTCAGGCGTTTCACCAAAAAGGAAAAAGGGGTGGCAATGAAAACCAACATGATGGATGAGATCGACAAATAGACCAATATTTTTTCAACCACATCTTCACCGCTTAATTCTCCTTCATAAAATTCTTCTAGAGCCATTAAAGTAGCGACTAGGAATACAAAGAAAACAATGGATAAAATAGTATTGTTGGTGAATTTCACGTCGATATGATTGGTTTAACGGCGGTAAATTACAAAATTATTTAGAAGCGATCCTAAAAAAGTGTCTGCTTGGTATGAACCAAGCAGACGAATCCTATTTATAATTTAAAACTGATTCCGAAGCTGATGATGTCAGCTTTCATTCCGGTACTTCTATCGTAATGACTATATTTCAAGTCCATACTTTTAATCACTAGGAATTTTCTCCGTTTAAATGGCATTTTCATCCTGCCAATCCCGTCGGCGGGAGACCATCGGACTCCCAAGCCATAACTGTGACTGTGCAATGCTGATAAATCAAAATCCGAAGAATAAAATTCCTGATTCAAATCATGTTCCTTATAGGGTTTGAAATAATCCGAAGCCGTTTGTTTGTGATACCTATAAAAAGGATAAACTGAAAGGAATCGATTTATTTTTATGGGTAATTCGATACTTGCTGTATGAGCTTTTACACCCCAATTGTCCCAATAAAAGCGATAGTACATTCGGGCAATTAAATTTTCATGTACATGATAATTGAACCGCATTCCGATTGGGATTTTTAAACGGGTTGAAGGAAGTTTTTCGACCTTAGCCCGATCTTGCCCTTGAAAAAATACCCGATGGAATGGAGTCGACAATAAACCATTCATGTAAATTCCTTCTACTTGCAGGGAAACTTGCATTTTTTTATTCAGTACTCGAGATAAACTCAAGGATGCATTATACGATTGACGTTTATCTGTATCCACCCAATTTTGTCCTCTTAATTCTTCAGGATATATGATATGCCACTTATCAATAAATGCTTGGAGACTCAAACCCACACTGGTGTTTTTATCTTTTGATAAATGAGAATAATCCAAACCACCACTGATGGAAAAATAATCATATTCTCCGCTTCCTCCGATTCTAGCTCCTAAAGTCTGTCTGTCAGAAATGTCATAGGATACACCTATGTTTCCATGTACTCTGGTGTCGCTTTGTGAATCGGACGATACTTCGAAATCTATATTGTCTGTAGAAGCCGAAGTATAATAATCAAACCCTACATCTGTATTAAGCGTTAGTTTGTCATTCAACGGGAGTTTCAAAATAATTTTTGAAGTCAGATCCGTTAATTGTTCCGTACCTATGCCCCCGGTAACAGGAGAATTATTGCCATCTTGCCAATAATAACTACTGAGTATATCGATCTCAATTGGCTTTTGCTTTTTTACGATCGGATAAATACTGGAGTCCATTTCTATCCTGTCCGCTCGATTCAAAAAAGAAGAGGTGTCGGATAGGTATCTCTTTTGGATTTGTGCTTTTACATCATGAGTGATGACCAAAAGAAATAATGCTACACTTAAAATTATTAATTGCATCCGCAACCTCCTCCTACTTTACCTCCGTTCGAGCCGGAAGCACCTTCGCGGTATGTTTGAAAATTGGTTTCGAAATAATCTAATTTTCGGGCAGATAATTCCATTTCTTCATCATTCAAATACATTTTCTGGTATTCTTTTACAGATACGCAAGCAGAAAACATCCAAGTAGAAATAAAAAATAAAATGGATCCCTTCATTATTCTTTTCATGTTGTATGGTTTTAATGATTTAATGTGATTTTAATTTTCAGGAATTAAATTTTTAGAATAGATAATTCTATCATCTCGTGTTACCAGAACACATTCGACTCCTTTCAGTCTGTTGATTAAATCCAATCCTTCTTTTTCTCCAAGAACCGAAACGGATGTTGCCAAAGCATCCCCTAATTCTGGATTCGGACAAACAATGCTTACTGATTTTAATCCTTCTACCGGCCAACCCGTTCGAGGATCGATAATGTGTGAATATTTTTTTCCATCAATTAATGCATAGTTTTCATATTCTCCGGAAGTGACAATTGAGCCATTTTCAAAAAACAAGGAAGCGAGTACTTTTTCTCTTTGCTCTGGATGTTGAATTTTTATATTCCACGCTTTTTCCTCAATGGGCTTCCCCCAACACAATAAATCTCCTGAAGCATTGACTAACCCATCTGTTATTCCCACTTTTCTCATCGCTTCTTTAGCCATTATTGCAGCATATCCTTTACCAATGGCACCGAACCCAATCTTCATGCCTTTGCTTTTTAAAAAAACCGTCGAATTATTTTTATCCAAAAGAATATGATGGTAATTCATCAGTATTTTTAATTCTTCTAATTCCTCCTGAGTTGGGTATGAGCTATCAATTTTATTGAATTTCCAATAATACCTCGACAAGGTTCCGGAGATGTCAAAAGCTCCATCGGTCAATGCTGAAATCCTTAACGATCGTTCAATTAAATCGAATAATTCTTTATCTACCTTCACTGGTTGTATCCCCGCATTTTTATTGATGATTCCGGTTTGTGAATTTTTTTTCCAAGAAGAAATTAAATCTTCTATCCGTTTAATTTCGGCAATGCCGGCTCGGATTCCATCCCAGGCTCTGTCTGGATTTTCATGAATGGCTGTTAGTCCGAATTTGCAGCCCATCAATTTTAAAATATAGCGATGGGCTTTTTTCGATTTGATTTGAATGGTTTCCATCTTAAATTATTTTGAAGGTTGTAGAATTGTCAAATAATGCTGGGAGTCTAATTGAGCATTATAACTCATGCTTTGTATAACATTGCCTTCAGCATCCAAATGAACGATGAGCGGAAAAGTTCCTTTTGGATTGAACTGCTCCGCCAACGCATCATTATGCTTTTGTTGCTCTTTAGATAGTCTGTTTTTTTTCCGATATGGAAAATCAACTTCTAGTAAGACTAAATTCTTCTCAGCGTAATTGGAAAATTCTTCTGAAGAAATGATGTTCTTTTTCATTTGGATACAAGGTTTGCACCAATCTGATCCTGAAAAAATCATTAATATTTCTTTGGATTCCTCTTGTGCCATTTGTTTTGATGTTTCAAAATCATGGACAAAAGTTTGTGCGAATAATCCGCTGCCGAATAAAAGGCATAATAAACTGCTTAAAACAAATTCCTTTTTCATAACTTATAATTTTTCTTATCAAACCGATTTGGGATTCAAGAAATTACTTTTGCTTTCCCATTCCAACCCGAAACGGGAAAAATCATGTCTGAGTGGGGAAAATGGAAGGGGACTAGAAAAACAATGGGCAATCATTTCAACAATAAATGAAGTAAATTTGTCATTTATAGGAATGAATTCGATATTGTGGATTCAAACCATTCATAATAGTCAATCATAAAACAAGACAATCATGTTGAGGAAGTTAATCACTTGGGGTATTATACTTGTATTGGGGATTCTGGTTTATAATAGGTTCCTTGGTACACCAGAGGAGCAAGAACAAGCTAAAGGAACATTTCAGACGATAGGGAAGGCATTTAAAGAAGTAGGCGGGGCAGTGAGCACCCTTTTGAGTTCCGAAAAGGAAAAGTTCGATAATGGGAAATATGACAAAGCGATGGATAAAATCGGCGATTTGTTCAACGATTTGCGTTCAAAGGCCAAAGACATCAGCGAAAATTCTGATGAGTACCTTGAAACCATCAAGAAACTGAACGAGCAAAAGAATGCCCTTCAGGATAAAATCAATGAGTTCAATAATCAGGATATGACCGAAGAGGAATCGGTAAAAGCCAATGATGAACTCAAAGAAGATTTGGGAGATCTCATGAAAAGGATAGAAAAAACGATGGATGAGAACAATATTCCCAAGAATGGGGAATAATTCTCATTGTGGTATGGCATTTGTGCTAAATAAGTCGTTAATATTCGGTTAAATTCGTAATTGTTAAAATTTGCAGACAACTTTTGCTCTTTTTAATAGTATATTGTATTGTAGATAATTCATAAAAGAAAATCCATTACTTAGTATGAGATTCAAAAGGTCACTATATTTCTTAGCTCCAATTTTTATCCTATTCTTGGGAGCTAGTTTCACCATCCAACAAATTGTAGACAAGGAAAAAGAATCCTTACTGCTCAAAACAATGATGGATGGTTTCAAAAATTATCATTTCAACCCTTTAGAGATAGATGATGATTTCTCTGCCAAAGTCTATGATTTATATTTGGAAAGGCTAGATGGAGGAAAGCGTTTTTTAGTATTAGATGATGTAAAGCAATTGTCTAAATATGCTAAAAACCTAGACAATGCAATAGACGAAGGAGATTACGAATTCTTTGATCTTTCTGTTTTGTTGTACGAAGCCGGGATCATGAGGGCTAAATCATACTATAACGAAGCCCTCGTCAAAGAATTTGACTATACCATAGATGAAAACTTACAGTTGGATGGAAAGAAAAGAGATTTCCCCTCCACCTATGAAGAGCAAAAACTGAGATGGGAAAAAATAGTGAAATATGAAATCATGACCCGTTTCAACTCTGAATTGGAGAAGCAAAATGAGATCCTTGAAGGAAAAGAAGAGGATAGACCCGAAGATTTCAAAGAATATTCTGAAGAACATTTGATGGGAGAAGCAAGGGGCGAAGTGAAGGATGTATTCGATAAGTGGTTCATCAGAATGGAGCAAACCAAACGTTCCGACCGTCTTGAGTTATACTTGAATTCTATAGCCGGAATTTATGATCCCCATACAAATTATTATGCTCCTATTGATAAAGAGAATTTTGATATTAGCATGTCAGGTAAATTAGAAGGCATCGGAGCTAGATTACAATCGGATGGAGTAGAAACCAAAGTAACGGAAATCATTACAGGTGGACCGGCTTGGAAAGAAGGTTCTTTAAAGCCCAACGATATTATTCTGAAAGTAGCACAAGGAGAAGAAGAACCCGTAGATGTAAATGGTATGCACATCAACGAAGTCGTTTCTTATATACGAGGTAAAAAGGGTACAGAAGTCCGTTTGACTGTCCGTACGGATGATGGAACGGAAAAAATTGTTCCCATTGTAAGAGATATCGTTATTATGGATGAGGGGTATGCCAAATCATTGACTTTGGACTATGCCAATGAAGGGGTCAAAAATATAGGATACATTTATCTTCCTCGTTTTTATGCTGATTTCAAAGACAAAGAAGGTCGCCAGTGTGCGGAAGATGTAGCACAAGAAATCAAAAAATTAAAGGCACAGGGCGTTAATTCCCTTATCCTTGATTTGAGAGATAACGGTGGGGGGTCTTTGCGTGATGTTGTGAGAATGTCGGGTCTCTTCATTAAAGAAGGTCCGATTGTACAAGTAAAAGCAAGAGATTACAAAGCAAAAGTCTTGGAAGATGAGGACGAAAGAGTGCTTTTTGATGGCAATTTGATTGTCATGGTCAATCAATTCAGTGCTTCTGCTTCCGAAATATTGGCGGCTGCCATGCAAGATTATAATCGAGGAGTCGTGATAGGTAGCAAATCGACTTTTGGCAAAGGAACCGTCCAACGTTTTGTGAATCTGGATGATATGGTTTGGGGACAAAAAGAAGCTAAGCCATTAGGTTCTGTCAAAATGACCATACAGAAATTCTATAGAGTAGATGGTGGTACAACCCAATTGAAAGGTGTCGTTCCGGATATTATCCTACCAGATAATTACCAAAACATCGATATGGGTGAAAAAGAGTACGATTACGCTATGGAATGGACTCAAATCGACCCAGTCAAGCATCAGCAGAATGTAAGAAAAATCAAAAATATTGATAAACTTCGTTCTAATAGCAAGAAAAGGGTTGGACTGAATGAAACTTTCAAATTGATTAATGATAATGCAGATAGATTGAAGCGGGTAAGGGATGATTCTGATGTTTCCTTGAACTTGAAGGAATATCAAGAAGAAAGAGAAGCAGATTTGGAAGAGGCTGAAAAATATGAATCGATCATGGAAGAAGATATCGAAGGTCTGGTGGCAAAAAACCTGAAAGGAGACATCGAAGCCATTGAAGCAGATGAAGCCAAAGCAGAACGAAATAAGAAGTGGTTGGAAAAGGTCAAAAAGGATGTTTATATCCAAGAAGCCTTAATGATTATGAAAGATATGATGAAATAATATAAATCTTAGTTAAGAATAGTTTATATATGAAAGACCTTCCGGATATATACCTATATTTGGGAGGTCTTTTTTTGCATTGATACTCGTTTATGAATTATCTGACCTTAGAACATATTACCAAGAATTACGGAGACAAAAAGCTCTTCGAAGATATTACCCTTCATATTGATAAGGGACAAAAAATTGCTTTGGTCGCCAAAAATGGTAGTGGGAAATCAACCCTGCTCAAAGTTTTAATGGGGGAGGAAAGCTCCGAAAGGGAGGATAAGAAAGTCATACTCCATAAAGATGTAACGGTAGGCATGCTGGCACAAGATCCTAATTTCAATCCTTCTGATACTGTTATTGATACCGTTTTTGATTCCGATAACACCATTCTACAAGCCATAAAGGATTATGAATCTGCCATGATTCTCGGAAAACAAGGAGATGAGTTGCAGAAGGTATTAAATAATATGGACGATCTGAAAGCCTGGGATTTCGAAGTCAAGATAAAAGAGATTCTTTCTCGGTTCAATATTAATGATTTATACCAAGAGGTCGGAACCATGTCCGGAGGACAACAAAAACGACTTGCCCTCGCAAAAGTGTTGATTGAAGATCCTTCTTTCCTTATCCTGGATGAACCGACCAACCACCTGGATGTGGATATGATAGAATGGTTGGAACAATATCTTTCCCAACCCAATATTACCGTTTTCATGATTACGCACGACCGGTATTTCCTAGATCGGGTATGCAATGTGATTTATGAATTGGAAGATGGTAATTTATATAAATACAAGGGGAACTATTCGTATTTTTTAGAGAAAAAAGCGGCACGTAGAGAAGTGGAAAGCGCCACAATGGATAAGAATAAAAAGCTCTTAGGTCGGGAATTGGAATGGATTCGACGGCAACCCAAAGCACGGGGAACCAAAGCCAAATCCAGGGTAGATGCTTTTCATGATTTGAAAGATAAAACATCCGGAGCTAAAAAAGATTCTGATTTTAAATTGGAATTCAAATCCGAACGCTTGGGCAAGAAAATTGTAGAGTGCCACAACGTTTCGAAATATTATGGAGAATTTACCGCCCTAGAAAAATTCAGTTATAAATTCAAGAAAAAAGAACGGGTAGGAATAGTTGGACCCAACGGCGTCGGGAAATCCACTTTCGTGAAATTAATTACCCAAGAAATAAAACCCGATACAGGGAAAGTCGTGGTCGGTGATACGATTCATTTTGGGCATTACCATCAAGAAGGCATGCAATTGAATGAAGATTTACGTGTAATAGACGTTATTCGGGATATTGCTGAAGAAATTCCTTTGGGTAATGGTACGAAATTAAGCCCGGCTGCATTTCTCGAAAAATTCTTATTTAACAGGAAACAGCAACAAGTATATGTATCGAAACTCAGTGGGGGAGAAAAAAGGAGATTATATTTACTGACGGTTTTAGTCACCAATCCCAATTTTTTAATCCTCGATGAGCCAACAAACGATCTAGATATTGTTACTTTAAATATTTTGGAAGAATTTTTGATAGATTTTCCAGGGTGCTTGGTCATCATCTCCCATGATAGATATTTTTTGGATAAACTCACAGAACACCTTTTTGTGTTAGAAGGCGAAGGGAAAATAAAAGATTGGAATGGTAATTATAAAGAATATCGCCTTTGGAAAAGAGACCAAACATCAAATGAACGTCTAAAAGATAACAGCTCCTCTAAAGAACAAAAAGAAAAACCTCGGGATTCAGCACCCAAAATGACCTATGCCCAAAGAAAAGAAATTAATAAACTCGAAAAAGAAATCAATAAACTCGAACAACAGAAAGAAGAAATCTCCAAAAAATTCAACGAACCGGATATAACACCCGAAAAAATAAAATCGTATTCCATACAACTCAACGAAATTTCTGAATCAATTGAAGAAAAAGAAATGAGATGGATGGAATTGGCAGAATTGTCATAATTATCTAAAAATTCAATCATTTAATTTTATGGATATGAAATATTCTATATTTATTTTTTTCTTGTTCATTTCATTTGCCGTTCAGGCACAAACCGGAAATTACTCTTACATAGAGGACCGGAAATTTTATGAAATCGAAACCCTTTACGGTTATGATTTCAAGCCATTCAAAGTCGAATATATGGATGGCAGCGGTGGCCGGATAAAAGCAGGAAATCATTCTTTCGCTTATTTTAATAATAAATTGTATGTCATTCAGGGAGATAAGAAAAGCGTATTTTGGGTAAATAATGCAGAACCTACAAAATATGGTTACATCCTTAAAACCATGAATGCAAGGGATGCGACCATGCAAGGACAGTTAAAGGTTATTTTGAATGAATATGGCGAAGCCGAAACTTTAATATTCAGAAAAACGAAACAGGAAGAAGAAATTATTTATTACCTGCCTTCTTTGTCTGAAGAACCGGATCGTAAGAAAAAAGAAAAGAAATATTTTACAGATTTGAATGAACTTCAAGTCGAAGATCAAGATAGTCTTTGGGGAAAAAATATTTATCCTTTCATTAAAGTTCAAGAAAACCAATACCGTTTTCAAATCGAAGATAGTACCCGTTTCGAATTAGTAGAAAAATATAGGGTAGTGGATAAAAGAAAACAGCCTAAAGCTGAAGAGGGGAAATCCAAGAAAAAGAAAAAAGGTAAAAAGAAAAAAGGAGAAGAAGTTGTCGAGGAAGTCATTGAGGAAGAAGTAGAAGAAATGGTACAGGATACTGTTCCTACTTTGGAAAGTTTGGACGGAAAAACCAAAGAAGAGCTAGAAGAAATCGCAGCCAACGATCCTAAAGTAAAATTAATCTTAGAACATTATTTTATTGTGAAGACTTTCCAAGAACAAGCCGATGGTACAAGGAAAGAAAGAGTTTCTCAATACAGGATTAAAGGTATCCAAGAATTAGAAGACGAATCGGCTCCTAAAGGAACAGAACGATTCCAATTGGATTTCACAATTGATGGCGGCAACCATATTTTTATGTATTTGATGGATGACCGTACCGTAAGTTATTTAGAATTAGAAAACTCTACTTATTTTGTAAGAGGACATTAATATTTAATCAATAATTCCATTAAGGGATGAGGAAATAAATAATGTTTGCAATATTGCGTTGGAAATTTTGATTTTATCAAGGCGTATTTCCTGTGGAATAGCGGGCTATTAAAAGGAAATACAACGCAGTGAAAACCAAAACTTATAGCAAGATGCGTAGATTATTTTTTGCGAACTCCCTAAAAAATCAGGTAAATAATTTACCTGACTTTTTACACCATGTATTTAATGGAATAACAAACTGAACAAGGATATTACAATTATGAAAAAATCGCTTTTATTTTTATTCTCAGCTCTTATTTTATTTTCTTGCGGAAAACCCATTTCCAATTTCACCTACAATGTAAATGACAACCACGCCCCGGCAACGGTTACATTCGAAAATAATTCTTCCAATGCAGAAGAATATTATTGGGATTTTGGCGACGGAAGCAATTCTGATAAAGAATCTCCTACACACGAATATAAAACTTCAGGGAATTATACCGTAGTTTTAAAAGCCAAAAAAGGAAGCAAAGAAAAAGACAAAGAAATAAATGTCTTTATTCCGGCACCCAGCAAATGTTTGGTCGAATTAGAAACGGAATACGGTAATATGGTGATAGAATTATATGATGCCACACCCAAACATCGCGACAATTTTATCAAACTAGTGGAAGAAGGATTTTATAACGATTTATTGTTCCATAGGGTGATTGATGGATTCATGGTACAAGGAGGAGATCCCAATTCTAAAAATGCCAAAAAAGAAGCAGCATTGGGTTCCGGAGACATTGGCTATCTGATTCCCGCCGAATTTGTAGATTCCTTAATCCATAAAAAAGGAGCCTTGTGTGCCGCTCGTACCAACAACCCGGAAAAGAAATCTTCTGGCTGTCAATTCTATATCGTTCAAGGGAAAAAAATAGCCCCCGCCTTGTTGGATAAAATAGCTACCCAACGTAAACAACGATATGGAAAATATCAAAAGGAAATTTATCAGAACATTGGCGGGACGCCACAGCTCGATGGAAATTATACCGTCTTTGGGCAAGTCATAAAAGGTATCGAAGTCATCGATAAAATTGCTGCAGTAAGAACAGACGGAAGGGACAGGCCCGAAGATGATATCAAAATGAAAATGAGCATCATTAAATAATTTCTAATTTTCTCAATAAAAATCCTTCGAATATAGATTTTGGCACGGTTTGTGCCTTAATGTAAGTAGGTTGAATAATTGAGTGAATTTAAAAAGAAGCGGCTCGTGGAATTATCCGCGAGCCGCTAACTTGTTGTAGACATATCGTTAAAGATATGTTGTAATAACCCTTATTAAACTAACCTACTGACAACAAGTATAATTTTTTTGGTTTTTCAATCGTTATCCGCTAAGAATCAAATTGCTAACACTATGAAATCTAACGGTCGTTTTTCCATATTGTTGTTTTGCATTTCTATTTTTTTGCTCACATCCTGTTCGGCAAAAAGAAATTTGACTAGAGGACAACAAAACCATTCTACACATCAAAAAGAACAATTAACCCAAAAATCCGTAGAAACAGATTCTCTTCAACGACCGGGAGATAAGGTCGTTATGCCACCCGCAGTAGATGTTTCCAACTACGAACCGGAATACATCCGAAGAGAAAAGAAAAAGAAAGCCAAAGCCAAGGAGGCAAAGGAATTAGTGTTGCGGGATGACATGGTTCAATTCAGTAAAAAATATGTAGGTGTTCCTTATAAATATGCCGGCAAAAAACCATCCACTGGTTTCGATTGCTCCGGATTCACTTGTTACGTTTATCGTGAATTCGGAATGAAACTTTCGGCTGCATCCAGATACCAGGCTGGAGATGGAAAAAAAATCGCCATAAAAAAATCCCAACCCGCAGATCTCATTATTTTTGGTAAAGATGGTAAAGTAAATCATGTAGGTATTGTAGTCGAAAATAGTTCCAAAGGGTTGTTCGTGATTCATAGCACCAATAGGGGAGTCGTCATAGACAATATATTAGAATCATCTTATTGGCGTCCACGCGTCTTATATGCCCGTCGGGTAATTGGTGAGTAAGTTTTCTGATAATTAATTCTTACATTTGGTTTCATAAAATTATAAAATATGAAACCCTACATTCCATTCCTAGTCTTTCTCCTTCTCCAATTCATCTCCGTCGGACAAAACCAACCAGTTTATTCCAAAGTGAAGATACAGATTTCCAATGCCGATGATTTTTCTAAATTGGAATCCCTCGCTTTAGTGTATGATGGGCAATATGCAAAAAATAGACATTATACCTGCGTGCTTTCCGCTCAAGAAATTGAAAAACTAGAACATCATCATTTTAATTATGATATTTTGATTCCGGATGTGAAAGAACATTTCTTAGAACAAAATGAATTTTCCAAAAATAACGCAGAGTGCATAACAAATGGAATAGTTTGGGACCAGCCACAGCATTTCAATCCCGGTTCGATGGGAGGATATTTAACCTACGGCGAAATGCTGGCAGAATTGGATGATATGAAAAACCAATATCCGAATTTAATTACATCCAGAGCACCCATTTCAACTACATTACTTACCCATGAAGGCCGTGAAATTTATTGGCTCCGCATTTCCGATAATCCAAATACGGATGAAACGGACGAACCTGAAGTACTCTACACTTCGTTGATTCATGCAAGGGAACCGGGAAGCATGTTGCAAATGATTTATTACATGTGGTATCTTCTAGAAAACTATGATACCGATCCCGAAATTAAATACTTGGTAGATCACACGGAAATGTATTTTATTCCTTGTGTAAATCCCGATGGTTATATTTATAACGAAACTATAGAGCCCGATGGCGGCGGCTTGTGGAGAAAAAATAGAAGAGATAATGGAGATGGAACTTTTGGGGTGGATCTCAATCGGAATTTTGGTTACGAATGGGGTTTCGATGATAACGGATCTTCTCCTAATGCTTATGATGAGACATATAGGGGACCTTTTGCTTTTTCAGAACCGGAAACTCAGAATGTCAGAGATTTTTTAGACAATAGAAATATAATTATAGCCCTGAATTACCATTCGCATGGAGGTCTGCTTATTCGTCCTTGGGGTTATACCGGAACCTTGCCGCAAGATATTGCCACCTTCGATGCTTTTGCAGAATATATGACTAAAGAAAATAAATATACCTATGGTGATGGAACACAAACGGTAGGTTATACGGCGAACGGCGTAACAGAAGATTATTTTTATGGAACCAAAGGAATTTATTCTTACACACCCGAAGTCGGGACGAGTTTTTGGGAAGCCCAAGAAATTCAAACTATCATGTGTGAAAAAAATATGCACATGAATTTGTCAATACCCTGGCTTACATTAAATAAAATAAAATTAAAAGATAATTCAAATAATTTTATTTCCGATTTATCGGGAACCATGAATTTGGACATTCAAAAAATAGGCTTGAAAAATGAAAGTGTAGAAATTGCTTTAGAAAATACTCAACAATTCGAAAGTGTAGGGAATAATTTTATTTCGGATTTAAATCATTTAGAACAAGAAAATAAAACAATGGATTTTACATTATCATCCGATGTGCAAAATGGAGATGAAATTTATTTTAATTTTTGGATAGATTACGGAGCATATGTAGATACCGTTACATTCATTAAGGCATTTGGTTCCGAAAGTGAAAACATTGTTTTTTCCTCCAATGGTGATAATTTAGATGGATGGACGAACAGCACGTTGTGGGATACAACAACGGAAGATTTCTTTTCTGCTCCAAGCTGTATTACAGATTCTCCCGGATTGCCATATTTTTCTGGAACAGAAAATTATTTAACCTTAGCCACGCCTTTGGATCTGTCTCAAGCAACAGAAGCATATTTTACTTTCCAAGCAAAATGGAATATTGAACTCAATTATGATTATGCCCAAATCCAAGCAGAAATAAACAACAATGGATTCAATCCGCTGTGCGGTTTATACACAAAAGACGGTTCTAATTTCCAAGATTTGAATCAACCGGTTTGGGATGGGGGGCAAACAGAGTGGGTGAGTGAGAGAATTGATTTAATAGATTATCTAGGGGAATCCAATATTACTTGTCGCTTCGGTCTGTTTTCGGATAGCTATCTAGAATTAGATGGTTTTTATTTTGACGATTTTACATTAATAGTGATTACGGATCAAGGAGTCAATACCCATGAATATACAGCGGAAAATTTTTTCATCGAAACATTTCCCAATCCGGTAAGAGAAGAATTAAATATTAAATTATTTTCTACGGAAAATAAAATTAAAATAAATATAATCAACTCTTTAGGGCAGCTTGTTATAAGTAAAAATGTTGAAGGAAATTCTTTCCAAATGAATTTAGAAAACCTACCACAAGGAATTTATTATTACCAATTATTTTCAGATAAAAATGATTTATTAGCCACTCGGAAAATCATCGTTCAATAAAGCCTAATGCTTCAAAGGTTTGGCTTTTATAATAGTAATGAAAGAATGGAATGGATTTCGACTCTCCGTTCTTTCATCATATTATGATTCCCACCCTTGATAATAATTTTATCTCGAATTCTTGTAATAGGGAAAAGTGGATCTTTGTCTCCATGTATATGTATGAAATTTTTGGGCATTCTTTCATTCTCCCACAATACGGCTTGTTGCAAACCCCATTGTAGAAAAACATCATCCTGTTCCAAGAAAGTGGATTTGAATTGCTCGTAGCCCAGTTTGTTCTTTCCGAAAAAAGGGCGAGTAATGAACAATCCCTTTTTCATCAACTTAGGTGAAATGATTTTATAATTATTTCCGAATTTTAAGAAAGAAAATAAATTAGGCTTTTCATATTTGTTTTTTATGCTGGATATTAATATTGTTTTTTGTGTGGTAATTAATTTATCGATTTCGACAGCAACCATTCCACCAAAAGAAACGCCAAGTAAATAATTGTTTTCTTTCATCTGATAAATATCAATTAATCGAGAAGCATAAGAAGAAATATTTTCATCTTGTAGAGGTTGAATCCATTCCAATATTTTTAAATCAAACCCTTCTAGATGAAATTCAGAAAACAATTTAGAATTTGTTCCAAAAGCCGGAAGCAAATATATAATTCTGTTATGTGGGGATAAGTTCATGTCTATTGTTAAATAATTTAATTTAGAACGGCTATAAACATCTATTCAAATGAAAAATAACAATTCATATGTTCAAATTGTGTATATTAGTCATCTAAATTATAAAAAAATGAAAGAAGTAGATAAAGTTAAAATCCCGAAAAAATGGATGATGAAAAATCCATGGAAATTTCCGGAGATAGTGAAAAACCCGATACCTATTTTTAAAAACATTCTGGATGAAAATGATGGCTTAGTTCAAATAAGTTTATTATATAGATATGCATTCATGACAGATCGTCCGGAACTCATCCGGCATTTCTTACAAAAGAATCATAAAAATTATATCAAAACAAAAATTGTTAGAGAAAAACTAAAAGAAAAAATAGGAAATGGATTGCTTACCTCAGATGGTGATTATTGGCTCAAGCAAAGGAGGGCTATCCAACCCGGTTTCCATAGAAAAAGATTGGAAGCGATTTCCAAAATAATGATTCAAGAAATCAATTATTACTTGGATAATTATATGGAACGTTTTGCAGAAACAGGTGAAGTGTTTGATATGTCGAAGGAAATGACTCACTTGGCGTACCGTATCGTTTCTAAATCCTTGTTCAGTGGTTCTATTTCTGAAGATGAATTATCGTTGATTGATCAAACGATTACGGAAACTCAAAAATTAGTCATTAACGAAATTCGACAACCTTTCGTTAAACCGTGGTTGTGGCTGAAGGGCGATTTGAAAAAAAACAAAGAACTCCGTGATGCATCCGACAAGACTATTTTCGAAGCCATTGAAGAACGTAGAAAATCAAACGAAAAACATGATGATCTTTTAGACATGCTCTTGGAAACCCGTTATGAAGACGGCTCCGGTATGACCGACCAACAACTCCGAGACGAAGCACTTATACTATACGTTGCCGGACACGAAACGTCTGCCAATGCATTGACTTGGGCTTGGTATCTTTTGGCCACCCATCCCGAAGTCGAACAAAAATTATTGCATCATGCACAAGACGTTTTAGGGGGAGATAGTCCTTCGTTTGAAAAAATAAGGGAGTTGGGTTACACCCTACAAGTGGTAGAAGAAACCATGCGGATGTACCCGCCCGCCTGGATTACTGATCGGGAACCGTTGGAAGATGATGAATTCGAAGGAATAGAAATCAAGAAAGGACAGGACATCATCGCTTTTATTTATGGTGTTCATCACAACAAAAAATATTGGGAAAATCCGGAAGTTTTTGACCCCGAACGATTTTCTCCTGAAAATAAAAAGAAACAGGTTCCATTTTCTTATATGCCTTTCGGCGGAGGTCCTAGATTGTGCATCGGAAATAATTTCGCATTAATGGAAATGCAATTCGTACTCACAGAAATGATCCGTCGATATAAAATTGAAATCATCAAAGATCAAAAAATAGAACTCAATCCTTTAATTACACTTCGGCCAAGATATGGTTTGAAATGTAGGGTGAAAAGAAGGGTGTAATTCAATCAGTTTCTTTCTAAAATCTCAACCCTAGATCAAAACCCCAAAGAACAATACTGCCTTGCCCTACATCATCCCCTCGGGTAATGGCATTGTATTCCCATCCGGCAGCTAAGGATGGTGTGATATAAAAGTTGTTTTTGAATAAAAATTTATAGGCAATCTCTATGGTGGGTTGGAGGATAAGTATTTTACTCGTGCCTATTTCGTCATCATCATTAAAAAGAATTTCATCCACACCCGAATTGGTCCAATCGATATTCAAATTCCAAACATCGAAACGGCTACCAATAATAAATCCCTTAAAGGGATGGGTGACATAAAAACGATAGCCTAATGAACCACCGATACCTCCACCTCTCTCATCTTCGTGTTCGCCCCAACTTTTTCTCCTTGTGATATTATACCCCAAACGGGCAGACAAACCATGTTTGTAGTATTGCCCCATGCCCCATTCGCAGTAAAGGCTAGGCACATAACCCGCCGGATACATTTGGTAGAGAATCCCGATTTCCAAAGGGCGTTCCTCCAGGGCATCCTTATCTTGGGCAAAGAGAATAAATGGGATAAAAAGAAATAGAATAATAGATAAAAAAGAAGCCTTCATGAATCACTTCAAATCAAAAAAATTAATAAATGAGTGTAATTTTTTGGAAGGATTGGCATTATGAGGTAGGAAACTCCATACGAACATACATAAACTTTAACGATTCATTTGAAATATTACATCATTATTCTAGTTAATTTTGCAAATAAAGGTTTAAAATGAGATTACGACTGTCCATTGTTTTATTTTTCAGTGTTCTATTTTGTTCTTTGGCTGTGGCTCAAGTACCGGAGTCGGCAGAGGCAACCCAAAAGGAATATGATAAAAGAATCAAGAAAGAAATACTGAATGATGTTTATATCCCTAAAGATTTGACGGATGCCTTCAAGGAATTGAAACGTCTGACGGATAAGGAAGCGATTGCCAAATTCCAGAATGCTCCTGAGGATTTGGTAGTGAAAAAATTATTTTTCTCACTGGGTAGATGGATTTCCCACAATTGGGGCTTTTATGCCGGTTCTCGTTTATCCCATTTCATGAAAACGAAATTAGGGGTTTCCCACCCGGAAGATCAAGCCGTTTTTATTATGAGAACCTTCCACAGAAGTTTGAATAAAAAGGAGTTGAAAGTTAAAGAACTCGTAGAAGAATTACAGGCACACAGACAAAAGGAAAGAGTGAAAAACAAAACCGTTATCGAAACGAAAAAACGAAAAAAGGAACAATAAGAATTACCTTTTTTGATGTTAGTTTTTCAAACCCCCTCGCCAATTTTGGCGAGGGGGTTCTTTTTTACGATAGATGATATAAAAACTTTCGAGTCATACCACCCGTTCTCGCCGCCAGAACACCATAATGAATATCATGGATGCCTCTGGTACTGTGTGCATCCGGATTAATCGAAATCTTTACATTTTTTTCCATAGCATAAGGAATCCAAGAAGGATCGAGATCCAACCGGACGGGATTCGCATTTAATTCTATCGCTACACCGTTGGCAGCACAAGCATCAATTATTTTTTTGTGATCGATTGGGTAGCCTTGTCGGGACAATAACAACCTTCCTGTTGGGTGACCCAATATCGTCGTATAAGGATTTTCGATCGCTTTGATCAAACGCTCCGTTGCTTTTTCCTTGAACATTTTTAATTGGGAATGAATGGATGCAATAATAAAATCAAATTCTTTTAAAATGCTTTTATCATAATCCAACGATCCATCATATAAAATATCGGATTCTATTCCTTTATAAATTTTAAAATCAGAATATTTCTGATTTAATTGATCAATTTCTTCCCATTGTTCTTTTAATTTTTCTTCCTTCAGACCATTGGCATAAAAAGCAGATTTGGAGTGGTCGGTTATCCCGATATATTGGTATCCTAATTTTTTAGCATAATCTGCCATTTCTTGAATGGTGTTCACACCATCGCTATAAGTCGTATGAGAATGGATAACGCCGGAAATATCTTTTTCTGTAATTAATTCTTGAATATCTTTTCCTACGAAAGTGGAATCGTTTCGTAATTCGGGTAAAATGAACGGAAGTTGTGCTTTTTTAAAAATCGCTTCTTCCGATTCAAGATTCGTAAAATCTTTTTCTTTTGTGGATGCTAAAAAAGAAGTAATGAAATCTCTAGTAGCCGTGTATTTGAATAATTTAGAACCCCATTCTTCCTTGCTACATGTAAAAAGGGTTAGGGGGTAACCTTCTTCATTTTTGCAAATGTATTTATTTTCTTTTTTTTCTAGTAGGATGATTTCTTTTCCGAAAAGGGAGTCGATATTCTGTTCATCCATTAAAAATTCGATTCTATTAATGATGATATTTTTTCGCCTCAGTTCGCCCACAATCACTACCTTGTTTTCAGGGAACTTTCCTTGGATGAACTTTAAAATATCTTCTGCTTTTTCTTCTACAGAAGCATACAGGAATTTATCCCTTGAACGATAATAAAAATGAATTTTTTCAATTAATTCTTCTTGTGTCTTTTGTCCAAAGCCCTTTAAGGTAATTAACCTGTTTTCATTACAAGCATATAATAATTCACCGACATTTTCTACTTCTAAATCTTTCCAGACCACTCTTATTTTAGAAGGACCGAAACCTTTTATGTTCAACATTTCTAAAATACCTGATGGAGTCTTTTCCTTGTATTTATTATAGGTTTGTAGTTCCTTTGTTTCAATAATTTCAAAGACTTTACTGGTGATGGCTTTGCCGATTCCTTTCAAAGAAGAAACTTCATCTTCGGTCATTTCTATCAACGGTCGATCCAATTTCCTGAGTTGGATATAAGCATTCCGATATGATTTTATTTTAAAAGGATTTTCCTTGTGGAGATCCATGATGTTTGCCAAATCATTAAAATAACCTGCTATTTCCTTATTCGTCATTTTTAATCAATTTATTGACTTGAAATTTCTCCGGCATCCAAAGCTTTTACCCCCGCTTTGGACATTGCATTAATAATATAAATCAAACCACCGAACCGAGGGTCACTACTATAACCATCTTTAAACCGTTTATAAATTTGTTGACCAATCACACAAATTTTATAAATTCCAAAAATGTAATAAAATAAAATATCCTTGATTTCTTTTCCCGTTTTTTCCCTATATAATTCGACCACCTCTTTTCGGTTTAAATTTCCCTTCATCCAAGTCAGACTAAAAAATTTAAGAAGGTCATCATCTTTTTCTTCTGCCCAATAAGCGAGAGATGTTCCCAAATCCATTAAAGGATGGCCCACCGTTGCCATTTCCCAATCCAAAACGCCCTGTATGGTAAAATCATCTGGCGACAAAACGATATTATCATATTTATAATCGTTGTGAATAAAAGAAGCAGAGGTATCGTTGGGCATATTGTCTTTCATCCAATTTCCCAAAATATCCATTTCCCTGATGTCATCCGTTTGCGATTTATAATATCTTTTTGTCCAACCTTCCACTTGCCTTTGAATATATCCTTCCGGTTTTCCAAAAGAAATAAGCCCCGTTTCTTTCAAATTAATAGTATGCAATTGTGCCATCGTTTCGACAGTAGAAATAGATAAATTCCTAAATTTTTCTTCTGACAAATCCATGCCTTCAGGAATTTTATTTCTTAAAATAATTCCCTTTAATCGAGTCATCATATAAAAGGGCGACCCAATAATATTTTCATCCTCACAATGAATAATGGGTTGTGGTATTTTATCAAAATATGGTTGGAGCAAACTCAGAACTTTAAATTCCCGACCCATGTCATGGGCGGTTTTTATTTTCGCACCGAAGGGAGGTCTCCGCAAAACATATTCTTGTTGGTCCTTTCCCAAAATCAAATAGGTCAAATTGGAAAACCCACCGGGAAATTGTTGGATTTCTCCAATTCCTCCAAAATCAGGAATGCGTTCCAAGAAATATTTTTCCAAAGAATCTATATCCAATTCTTCGCCTTTTCTAATTTCTCTCGCTTTATCTAAGTACTTTTGTCCCATAATGAATATCTTCGATTCCCAAAATTAAAATTAATTCAATTAATTCGTTGGTCATGTTCGATTTATTAGTGTCAGACAGAGTAAAAGATTTATTGCCTAAAATTCAAGAATTCTTGGAAAATGAAATTTTTCCCTTCGAAAAAGAAGCCTTGAAAATGCCATTCAAGGAAGTGGAGAAGATATTGCGTACCCATCGGGAAACCATTAAAGAAATGGGAGCATGGAATCCTTACATGCCCAAAGAATTCGGCGGACCGGGTTTTACGCTGACTGAAGTCGCAAGAATGGGTGAAGTCTTAGGGCAGTCTCCACTCGGACATTTTACCTTCAATTGCCAAGCACCCGATGCCGGTAATATCGAATTATTGATGCATTTTGGTAGTGATGAAATGAAGGAACGATACTTATATAGATTGTTGGATGGAGAAATCCGCTCCTGCTTTTCTATGACCGAACCCCATTTCGCAGGTTCGAACCCGGTACACATGGGCATCAGAGCCGTCCGAGAAGGAGATGAATATGTAATTAATGGTCATAAATGGTTTACCTCTAGTGCTGATGGAGCCGAATTTGCTATTGTGATGGCCATTACCAACCCCGAAGCGAGAAGTCCTTATGCCAGAGCCAGCCAAATAATAGTTCCCTGCGATACGCCCGGCTTCAATCTGGTACGGAATGTACCGGTGATGGGTCATGCCGGTGAAGGTTGGCATTCCCATGCAGAAATCAAATATGAAAATGTGAGAGTACCCGTTTCCAATTTAATTGGAGTAGAAGGTTCGGGTTTCCTCTTGGCACAAGAACGCTTAGGCCCGGGAAGAATCCATCATTGCATGCGTTGGATTGGCATTGCAGAACGAAGCTTCGATTTGATGTGCAAACGGGCAGTAAGTAGAGAATTGGCACCCGGTAATCCTTTGGGGCGAAAACAATCCATCCAAAATTGGATTGCAGAATCCAGAACAGAAATTGATGCCGCTCGCCTCATGGTAATGAATGCAGCTTATGCCATGCAAACGAAAGGAAACAAGGGAGCGAGGGAAGAAATATCCTCCATCAAATTCTTTACGGCAGAAATGTTACATCGAGTGGTGGATCGAGCGATTCAGACACATGGTGCTTTGGGTGTGACCGATGATACCCCCTTGGCGTTCTGGTATCGGGAAGAACGAGGTGCCTCTATTTATGACGGAACCAACGAGACACATAAGGCATCATTAGCCAAAAGGATTTTAAAAAAATATGGCATTAAGGTGAATAACAATTGATGGTTTCTAGATGAATCGTCTCAAGACTATCCGAATGTGATGGATGATATTGGGGAAAAAGCCAAAATGTTTCTGAAGGACGACAAAGCGATCTTTTAAAGATTGAAAATGTTTCTGTTTGGATAAACCACCCACCAAATATTCAGAAATCACCATTTGGGTATGGATGATTTTTTTAGCTCTTTTTAATCCAACAATCACCCAATCAATATCAGCCGATAAATTGTTTTCGATATAAGGCGGAGCCAGTTCTCGTCGTAAAATAAAAGATTGATGTGATACAACCATTCCCCTTGCCATATCTTTCCAATTCAAATGTTGAGGTAATTGGTGTGGGGTTTGTTCACTTCTCAAACCCAAGTGTTTTCTATCATCATCTACGAACATACATTCGCCATAATAAACATCTCCATCGGTATCATTTTTGAAAATTTGTTCGACCACTTGAGGGTTGGGTATATGATCGCCGGCGTTCATGAACCAGAGGTAATCCCCGGTAGCAAGGGAAATGCCTTTGTTCATGGCATCATAAAGTCCTTTGTCCGGTTCTGAAACCAAAATGTCGATATGCTCTTTGTATTTCTGGATGATCTCCAAAGTACCATCTTTTGATGCACCATCCACAATAATGTATTCAATACTCGGATAGGTTTGGGAAACCACACTCTTAATTGTACCTTCCAATACGTCTTCTCCATTGTAGACTATGGTAACGATACTTAATTTAGGCGACATCTATTTTCTTATTTTGAATCATTACTTACCTTTGACCCCCACAAATGTAGAAACTTATTTTTATGCTTTTTGAAATTATCAAAATGAATAAGAAAAAGTTAAGGATAGAGGTTCTGTTCATACAATATAAAAATAATTGCGTTATCAATAGATGATGGGAAAAAACCAAACAACATGTAAAATATTCCTTACTTTATTCTTCCTTTTGATGGGAATAAGTACTCTAATGGCGCAAGACCGTCCAAAGAGACCCTTCAAGAATAAAAAAAATACTCCTATTAATACTCCCTTGAAAAAATCCAACCAAGATAGTCTTATTCGTCCGAATAGACCCTTGGCAAATACGCCCAAATCCGAGACAGGAAATGATAGTGATACCACATCATTTATCATTCTAGAAAAAGCGAACGAAATAGAAGGTTTTCAAAATGGGGGAGAGGAAATCCGATTTTTGAAAGGGGGAGTGGTGCTCACCCAAGACGATGTGATTTTTTATTGTGATTCTGCATATTGGTACACGAAACAAAATGCAATCTTAGCTTGGGATGAAGTTACGATAGTGCAAGCAGATACCACACAGGTTTTTTCTGACACATTGAGATATTTTGGAGCTACCAAGGATGCTTATTTAATGGGCGATGTGGTTTTATCCGATTCGACACAACAATTGTTTACCGATCGGTTGGATTATAATTTGGATACAAAAATTGCCGAATATTATACCGGCGGGGTTATTAAAAATAATGATTCACAACTAACCAGTACATCTTGTATTTATAATACCAATACAAAAGATGCTTTTTTTAAAGACAGTGTAATTTTGATTTCCGAAGATTTGACCTTAAAAGCAGATTCCTTGAATTATAATACCGAAACCGAATTTTCTGAATTCATCGGGCCCACTTTAATTCTAGAAGATTCTGCAAAAATTTATACCGAATCCGGTTTTTATGATGGCAAAGAGCAGTATGCCGAATTCGATAAAAATCCGCAGTATGTAAAAGGCGATAAAATTGCTGTTTCCGATTTCATGAAATATGACGGAAAATTAAAAAAAGTATTTTTGGAAGGGAATGCAAAATTCCGAGAGAAAGACAAGTTCGCTACGTCGGATAAAATGGTCTATGATGAAAGCACAGATATTTCTCGTTTAGAAGGCAATGCTATTTATAAAGATGAAAATAGAAATGTTACCGCCGATGTTATTGTCTATGATGGTAAAAATGATTCCTATTCTACCGAAGGAAAAACCATTGCTCAGGGAACAGATAATTATATCGAAGCGGATAATTCGAGGTTCGATAGTGAAACGAACGAAACCATCTTAACCGGAAATGTATACCTAGCCGATGAAGAACAAATTTTAAAAGCGGATGAAATTCGTTACAATGAAGATACAGGCGATGCGTATGCCAATGGTAAAGTAGATTGGAGAGATACAGTCAACCAAGTGAATATTAAAAGTGACGAATTATTTTTTAATGATAAAACGGAATATGTAAAAGCCTTGGGTCGACCCATCATGACCACTCTTTTGGACGGTGATACTTTATATCTTTCTGCAGATACATTAATTTCTGAAAAAATTTCCATCAACGGAAATGACTCCATTGAATTGTTAACCGCTTATCGGGATGTCCGGATTTACAAGAAAGATTTCCAAGCCGTTTGTGATTCGATGGCGTACAATTCGACCGATTCTATTTTTGCATTTTACGAAAACCCCATCATGTGGTCGGATTCCACACAATTTTCTGCGGACACCACAAAGTTTTCTTTAAAGGACGAGAAAATAGATTCTGTTTTTCTCTTACAAAATGCTTTAATTATAGATACACCCGATGAACAATTTTTCAATCAAATCCAAGGAAGGGAAATCGTTATTAAATTCGAGGACAATCAACCCCTCAATATGAGTGTGAATGGAAATGGAACATCCGTATATTATGTGATGGATGATGATGAAGGATATGTAGGACCGAACAAAACTACATGTAGCAGTATGTACCTTACATTCGATGATGGAGAATTGGAATATATCCGATTTTATGGAGACCCCAAATCCAATTTGTACCCGATGAAAGAAGCCAATCACAATGAATTAAAATTAAAAGGATTCAAATGGGCGAAGGACAAAAGACCGTTCTCTCCACAAGATTTGGATTCACCTCATTATATCGTAGAAGATACTATTTTGGATCAAGAAATAATTAATAGAACTTTACAATTCGATGAATAAACTATTTTTTTTCTTAGCATTCATTTTGATAAACACTTCCAATGCAATTGCACAAACCAATTGGAACGAATTATTGCCTAAAGCAGAAGAAGCATATCAAAATAAAAATTATCCTAAAGCAATAGATAATTACAGCAAAGCATTGGAATTGATTCCCAGCAAGGAAAAATCTTCTGATGTACATTATAATCTGGCGAATTCCTATTATAAAAATGAACAATTAGGCAAAGCGATTTTGCATTACGAAAAAGCAAAATTAATTTCATCCAATAATTCGGATATCAATTATAATTTGGAAATCGCCAAAGATGAAGTGAAAGGTGATGTCATTCCCATCCAACCTTTTTTCTTAGTGAAGTGGTGGAATAGAATAAAAATGTCTTTGACCTCATTTGCTTGGGGAGTTCTAGCTATAACTTTCCTTTGGTTGGGAATAATGGGTTTTTTGGTTTGGATGTTTTTTAAGAAAAGAGAACAAAAAAAATATGGATTTTTAGCGGGTGTGATTTTTATTCTTTTGTCCATAATTCCCTTCATTTTTGCTTTCGGAAAAAATAGTATTGAAAAAGATTCGGGAAGAGCCATTCTCATGGTATCACAAACAGAATTCAGGAACGCCCCCGATGGAACTTCCGAATTTATTATTTATGAAGGAACCGAAATGGAAATTCTGGATAGGATAGGGGAATGGTCGAAAGTTCGCTTATTGAATAGTGATGTAGGCTGGGTGCAAAAAAAAGAAATGGAAAAAATATAAATATTGATTACATTTGTAACACAATCTTAATTTTGATTGTATTGATAATTAATTATTAAAGAAAAACATTTTATCCAATGGCTTTTAAATTACCAAAATTGCCTTATGATGTTGAGGCGTTGGAACCTCACATTGATTCCAAAACAATGACCATACATCATGGAAAACACCATGCAGGTTATACCAATAAGTTAAATGCAGCCATAGAGGGTACTCCTTTGGCAAAGAAAAAAATTGAAGAAATACTTGCCAAAGTTTCCAAGCATGGTGATGCGGTTAGAAATAATGGTGGTGGATATTATAACCACAGTTTGTTCTGGAAAGTCATGTCTCCGGACGGTGGTGGAGAGCCGGGCGGAAAGTTAGGGAAAGCTATAAATGACAGCTTCGGTTCTTTTGATAAGTTCAAAGAAAAATTTGCGGCTGCTGCCGGATCTCGTTTTGGTTCGGGTTGGGCTTGGTTGGTTGTAAAAAAGAGAGGTAAAAAATTAGCCGTTACTTCTACGCCTAATCAAGACAATCCTTTGATGGATGTTGCTGATGTAAAAGGAACTCCTATTTTAGGCTTGGATGTTTGGGAACATGCTTATTACTTGAACTATCAAAATAGAAGACCGGATTATGTACAAGCATTTTTCAATGTTGTAAATTGGAAAGAGGTACAAAAACGTTATAATGCAGCACTGAAATAAAAACTTTTTTTGCTGAATAATCGTTATAAAAAAGATTCCTTCATACATTGGAGGAATCTTTTTGTTTTTTGATATCATTAATTCATCCCAATGAATTTTATCATTTACGATTTAGAAGCGACTTGTTGGAACGGACATGCTCCCGGAAAGACAAGTGAGATAATAGAAATAGGAGCCATCCGCTTAAATGGTTTTGGAGAAATTACCGGAGAATATAACCGTTTTGTCCAACCGATTATCCATCCAATTTTGTCTCCCTTTTGTAAAGAACTTACCTCCATTGAACAAGCGAATGTGGATCGGGCGAAAAAATTCGAAACGGTCATTGAAGAATTCCAAGATTGGGTAGGTGTTTTTGATGATGAGAATTATGTCTTATGTTCTTGGGGCAGATACGATTCGGAAATGTTGCGTCAGGATTGTCGCTTACATGATTTGGAAACAGATTGGGTTTTTCCTACCATCAATGTAAAAGATCAATATCGGAAAATAAAAAAATTAAATAAACCCTGGGGCTTGAAAAAAACAATAGATCGCGAAGGTTTCGAATTTGAAGGAATCCATCATAGAGCTATCTCTGATGCCTTGAACCTAAGTAAAATATTTGTCCGTTATTTGGATGAATGGGTGTATTAGAAATCATCTAAATTATCATCTAAAATATCTTCCAATCCTTCTTGTTGTTTTTTCTTTTTCTCCTTTTGGAAAAAATCGAATTTGAAATCCTTTTTATCGAAATAATAATTAATGCCTAAAATAGAAATGTAAGCAGTAATAATATAAGGAATGGTAAGAAAAATCATTCCGAAAAAATCAGTAGCCCCCATTTTTCCAAAAAATGATCCACCAAAATAAAGAAGAATAGGAAGGATACAAATAAGTGTAGCTAATATAATTAATTCTGCTCGAATGTTTGTTGTATATTCATTTCTTCGGTATATGATGATAAACCCAATAAAAAGCAATAAGATATTAGGAGAGCTGACGGCTCCTGTAATCATCAAGCCAATGGCAAATAATTGCCAGATCGATCCCATCCCCAAAAATAGCGAGTCAATAAAAGTCCCGACTAAAATCGTGATAATATAAATTAAAACAGCTCTTGTAAATAAATTTAACTTATTCGGATTCGACATGGTTTTATTTTTTGTTAGACGTAATCCATTTGCCTTCTAGTAGATTATTTTTTAAACCTCATTTTTCTGATAGCGGGGAAATAAATAGACCCATAAATAAAACGTCGGACAAATTGCCCGACGTTTCAAAAATAATCATCCTTTATCCATTCTTACAATTTTAGGCTGGAAAGTTCCCAATACATCTACCAAATCTTTTTGGAAGCCCATGACTTTATGGATGTCTTTGTAGGCCCCCGGTGCTTCATCCATTCCACCACCAATTAGAGTGACACCTTTTTTGCCCAATAATTGCCGCAATTCTTTTTTTGTAAAGGATGCTTTCGCTTTTGTCCGACTCATTTTCCGCCCCGCACCATGCGAAGCTGAATTCAAAGAAGCCGGATCACCTTTACCCCGTACAATAAAACCAGGTTCGGTCATGGAACCGGGAATAATACCCAGTACACCTTTTCCTGCCGGAGTCGCCCCTTTTCGATGGACAATCAAATCAGAGCCATCAGCTCCTTTTTCCTTCCAAGCAAAATTGTGATGATTCTCCACGACAGCCAAAGGTTGTTCTCCCAAAACGTGCGACATTCTACGATGGATGTCATGATGGCAAGCAGAAGCATAATCACCCGCCAAATTCATCGCCAACCAATATTCCATACCCGCTTCGCTATCTAGACTTAGCCAAGCCAAATTTTTAGCCATTTTAGGCAAACGGGTCTTAGACATGGCAACTTTGGTGTAATATTGGGCTATATTAGCTCCTAAGCCTCGCGAACCGGAATGAGTCAGCAAAGAAAAATAATTTCCTACAGCCAATCCCATTTCGTTATTGGGATCTAAAATTTCAGTCACCCCGAATTCTACAAAATGATTACCCGAACCAGAAGAACCCAATTGTTTGTATGCTTTATCCTTCAATTTCCTGACGACAGAAATTTCTTTAAATTCCTTTCTCGATAAAATCTCATGGTCACCTTTCGGATCATCAAAAATATCCTTTCCGAATCTTGAATTTTCCTTCAGGATAACCTTCAAACGACTGCTATCTGATTTGAAAAAAGATTCTGCAATCGGATAAACCGACAAGCACATCCGGCAACCGATATCCATTCCGACACCATAAGGAATGACCGCATTTTTAACCCCCAATACTCCCCCGATAGGCAATCCATATCCTTGATGAGCATCTGCCATCAAAGCTCCCGAATGAGTAACAGGTAAATGAACAGCAATATCCATTTGATTCAAAGCCCCCGATTCGATATTAGAACCACCCCAAACTTTATAAGGAGCAGGATTCTCTTCTAAAGGAATTTCTTGGTTCTCTTCTTCAATAGCGATATCACTCACTAATTTTTGAGCATAAGTGCCCCATACCAGATTATCGGTAAAGTCTTCCGGTTTTTTATTCACCAATGCCAATTCTTGTAAGAATCGGTTATAATCTCCAGTCCTATAATGTTTTTTTGCGATGGCTACCGCCAATCCGGCCAAAGGACCAGAGGGTACGCCTGCAGTTTTAAGGTCGTTACCTTTTATTTTTAATTTAGCCATTATTATGGTATTGATAGTGACAATTTTAGTAAAGCCACGAATTTTTCAAATATATGAATGATGGTTTGACATGGAAGTCAAAAAAGAAAGATTCCCAAAAAGCGAATATATAGGCTTTTTAGAAAATTAGGCAATGAAGAGCCTTCGAAGTTGGTATGTGAATAGAGTTTTCATTTCTTGATATTGAATAGATGAAATGATGCTTCAAATACATATGAAAAGAGATAAAAGTTCCCTTGAAAAGGTAAGAATTTCGGATTTTTAATGTTAAGTTAACTCTTACAAAGATAAAAC
>JAHDDR010000038.1 GCA_020629255.1 Saprospiraceae bacterium
AATAATCAATTCATTTTTTACAAGTGTCGGATAAATCTGGATGCTTCCCGAAATTCCCAGTTCTTCCAGAGAGGAAATCGAAACCATAATAGATGACGATGTAATAATACAACCCATTTCGTTGGCAACCTCTAATGAATATTCACCATTACCGGTTGAATTGGCATCATAGATATCCGAATTCGCACCTGTAATAGGAGAGCCATCCAAGTACCATTGATAGGTAAATGTTGCTCCCCCTGAAACCGAAGAAGAAAGTATTCCGGAATTTTCAGTAATAGAAACTGTTGGAAGGATCACCTCCACGGTTCCTTCTTCCTGGTAATTATGTGCAGAGTTATTGGTGAGGTGATCTTGAAAATCCGCCCATCGATCGCATTGCCCTTTCAGGAAATAATCCAACCACGGTTGGGCACTTGCCAACATCTGAGTATGTTGATCTGCAATAGGCATCGGGTTTGTTCCAAAGCAAGTCAGTTCACCCAAAGTACAAGCAGAACCCGCACTCGCGATTCCAAATTGGCAATGGCTACCACCTATAATGTCTATATAGGCTTTGTAGGGTGTAGAAGTGAGTCCTCCATAAATGTCGATGGGTGCTCCTCCCGCCATCACCACACAATCCTCGGAACCGGCGATGGTCAAAACAGGTAAATTGATACCCGCTGCAGCTGCTATGGCAGATGGATCTGTATCAGCAGCGGCCAATGTGATGACTGTTTCAATCAAATTCGGATTGCTGTTGGCTGCCAAATAACTGCAACCGCCACCCATCGAGTGCCCCATCAATGCATTCTTTCCCGACAATTTTTGGTAGAAGGGTGAATTGGAATCTGTATTTTCGGAGAGATAGGTTTCGATTACGAAATTCATATCCGTGGCAAATTCTCCGTGGCTCGGAAAAGGAACGATACTCGCCTCGGTGGTGGGGAAAGCCAAGATGTATCCTTCGGCTACGAGGGCTTCCCACCAAACTTGATATTCGCTCCAAGCCATTCCGAAACCATGTCCGAAGCAGATAAAAGGGAAATTTCCGGTTGCTACATCTACATTATCTCCATTGGAATCGGCGGGGTAATACATTTCTCCGGTTACTTCCCGATTGGATCGGTTGGGATCATTATACGAGAATGTCCGATGGCCAATCGAGTACTGGGCTATTAATGATATGGAGAAAAATAGCGTTAAAATTATGGTTGTAATGTACTTTATATGCATGAATTTGTTTTTATCAGTAAATAATGGATAAAAGTAATTAATTTGCCACCGGTTTTCATATCTGGTATTTTGAGGAATATCAGATGAGCCTTAAATTATTCATTCGATGAGATATTATTTATTATTTTTCATAGTTACATTGTTCGTCTATTCTTCTTGTGATTTTGGTTCCAAAGGTGACACCCATAATTGCAAAATGGGAAAACCTGCCCCCATGTTTTCTGATACCATGAAATTCGTTCAACAACACCAGTTTTTTGTACAAGGAAACATGGGTGTGGAAACGGTTCATTTTGACAATATGTTCCGTTTGGAAATTTACCAATCGGGTTGTGATAAATTGAAGCAAGAATTCAGAGTGACACAACCGGGCAAATTCGATGGTCTGGAAGATGCTTTTTGGGTAAAAGGAGCCTACCAATCGTTGATGATGTTTTCTGGAGTTTCGATGAAATTGGCAGGGTTAAAACCTTGGGCGGAAATCATCCAAAAAAATGCGGATAAAATTAAATTAGCAGAACCTTTTTCTCCGGAACCGGGCATCCAGATTGTTGTAGATAGAATTATGGGAAATAAAGAAGCGACAATTATTATACAATTCGAACAAATATAAATTGGACATTAAGGAAAATAAATATCAGAAAAAAAACGGATTGCTCTCCATTTGCTTTGATGGTGTTGTTACCCTTTTAGTTTCCTTGCTGAGTTTTTTCTTTTCTTTCTTTTTTTTACTCATCATTTATAATATTTCTACAAAAGGATTATTCGGAAGACAAAACAAAACGCTTATAGAAGCCATTTCTAAGGAACCAAGTATAATGTTTGCCTTATTGGCTACATTTTTTTTATGGCTGGCAACTATTCATGGAATTATTTCCGGTATTAAATATTCACGAGTCACTTTTCTATCTTCTTTGAATCGGGATCGGATAACATCCGGAATTAAATATAGTATGTGGATGTGGATTTTTCTTGCCCTCAGTTTTTTTATCGGCATTCTTTACTCATCGATTCAAATCATAAATCACGGAGGTATATGACATTGGATGAAGAAGAAATAGAAAATAATATTTCTTTTCATTTAGATGACAAAGAAATCAGGTATTTGAAGACCAAAGGTGTTTGCATGCTCCTTATTTCCTTTAGTTTAGTTTTAATGAGTATCGTACTTCTTTTTTTTGGAAACATGAATTCCGGAAATCGGGATTATCCTTTTTTCTTGTATGGAAATCTCACCCTTATTATTATTTCGATTTATTTAATCATCCAAGGTATTAAATTTATCCGTTTAGAAAATTCTTCCGATTTATTAGACCGGCTTTTAAACCTCCATAGAAGCATGGGTTTATTTTGGATCATGTGTTTGTTATTAGGATTAGGAACCATCTTATTAGGCATTATATTATTTTAATAATTGTATTATGGCAAAAATAAAAATCATACAACCTGAAGAAGCAGAAGGAAAATTAAAGGAGATCTATCATCAATTATCTAAAGATAGAGGTAAAATTGCCGAGGTCCATAAAATACAGAGTTTAAATCCACACTCTATTCCTGCACACATGGACTTATACAAAGTCATCATGTTTAAGAAATCTTCTTTGAGTCGTTTACAAAGGGAGATACTGGGTGTTGTTACTTCTAGGGCCAACAATTGCGAATATTGTCAGGTACATCATGCAGAAGCCGTTAATTTTTATTGGAAGGATTGGGAGAAAACAAATGCACTAAAAGAAGATCACAATTTAATAGAATTGGATCGCAAGGATCAAGCCTTATGTGATTATGCAAAACTACTCACTCAAAATCCCTTGGAATCGGTCAAGCAAAAACAAGTGGAAAATTTGAAAGAATTAGGTGTTAGTGATAAAGAAATTTTAGATGCAACACTTGTCATCAGTTATTTTAATTTTGTCAATCGACTTGTACTTTCTTTGGGGGTGGAACTAGAGAATGACCCCGGCGGCTACAATTATGACTAATCTCAAAAAAACAAAAATCTATGATCCTAAAACCACTACATCCTCCCCATTTGATTCGTTGGGTATTTTTTATTTCCAGCATCCTAATTCTTGCACTAGCTTTCACGAATAATGGCTCCGCAAATGATAATCATTTTGAAGTCGGAGACATCATATACAAAACAGGGAAAATACCACAACCCAATTCATGTTGGCAATGTTATCATCCCAAATTATACCATTACAGTCTTGCCACAATATGGCGAATTTTTAATATTGAAAATTATTCTAGTAAAATATTGGCTGCTCAACTCATAAATGGATTTGCCGGAGTAATCACCTTATTTTTTATTTTATCATTTATACAAAAACAAACCTATAATGAGCATGTAAAATTACTTGCATTTTCTCTCATAGCACTTAACCCTAGAATCATTTCTATTTTTGCCCAAGCCTCCAACGATGCTTTCATTATTCTTTTTGGAACTTTAACCCTTTATTATTTATTTGAATTTATTAAAAAGCAAAATGCACTTTATTTTATAGGCGTCATTCTTTTTTCTATTTTAGCGGGATTATCAAAATTGAATTCCCTTGTTATTATTATTGGTGTTATCGTTGTTTTATCCATTAAAATCATTTACGGAAAAAACTATAAATTTTCATTCCATAAAGGATATTTGGGATGGTTGTTTGTATTTATTTTTACGACAGTCATTTGCGTAGGAATAGGTGGTGAATTTTATAGAACCTATAATAATCATGGTAAATTGGTTGTCTATAATACTCCATTGGGAAAATTCCCCCATTTATATAAAAAAACAAATTTCAGACGTCCGGGTGTGCAATCCATTCTTGGTGGTTATTTTACTTTTCGGATATTTAACATGGTTAAGAGCCCTATCATTACCAATGATGAACATACATATCCCAAACATAGAACATCTCTTTGGTCACAATTATATGGTAGGGCACATTACCTTTATTTCGATGCTTGGCCAACAGGCATTTGGTCGAAAACCACGCCTATCCTCAGGCACATCGGCAGGGCATCTTTCATTCTGGCTCTGATACCCTCTACATTATTTTTGATGGGGATTTTTCAAGAAATAAAAATTTGGTACAATGGTTTATTAAAAAGAAATTTCGTTTTTTTAGAAAGAGATCCCAATTGGATTTTTCATGTTTTCTTTTTTGGTTTTATATGTTTTATCATTCTGTTTACTCTTAGAGGAAGGGATTTTAGTTTTATGAAAATCATATATATTTTCCCTGGAATTTTAGCTGCTATTGTTCCTCTACTCAAAGGATTGGATCTGGCTTGGGATTATGTTTCAAATAAAATAAAACTGAAATCATATTTTAATGGGTCTATTTTATTTTTATTGCTCCTTTATATCATTCCGATTTTAAATTTAATTGTTTTATTGGCGTTGGAAAATTAACAAACCCGGAAGAACTACACTTCCGGATTTGTTACTCCTATTTATAACTTAAACAACTTTTCAGCATGAAGGATTTCGCCTTCACTTTCTACTTGGATAAAATACAAACCACTTGATAAATGATTGATATCATTTTCATTATTTGTTGTGATGAGTACTTCTTCTCCTAGAGCATCATAAATCCGAGCTATCCAAGTTTTATTATTGGGTACATTTATTTTAAATGATCCCGCTGTTGGGTTCGGATAAACTAAAACTGAAATATTTTGTGTATTGATTTCTTCCATAGAATTCCTCAATAAACCCGGACAAGTTCCTTGTGATTCGAAAGCACCTATATCTACCGTATTATTCATACGAATATTTCCATTAATGTCAGTCGTTCCCATCACGAAGGCATCATTGCCGGCATCAACAACGGGCGAACAAGGATCTACAGAATAATCTGCATTCAACATTAAATCTCCAGAAGTGCTGGAATATAAATTATTATTGGCATTTCCAACAATCGAACTTCCTTGCACATAACAATTCGTTGTATTGAAATTCAAAATATTATTATTGAATACCACTACATTCTTATTAAACGATACATCTTGATGGGCAATAATCGTGTTATTACAATTCACATCCAATTGATCACCAAATCCGATTTGCATAGTAATTAATGCTCGATTAAATGCTTCGCCAAGGATTGTCGTGTTATTAATATCCATAGATTGATCTCGATTCGTAGCAATTAATCCAATGGCATTAGCAAATTGGGATTTATTATTTGCAATCAAAGAATTGTTGATACTTGTGTACAGGGAGTTATTTACTTCTATGGCACAACGAACCAAGGAATTATTATTATAAATTTTTGTCCGTTCAATAAACAATTCCGTTTCGTTGCTGTGATAAATGGCACTGCCATAATCTGCCAAATTGGATTTGAAATCAGAATCTTCTATCGTTACATGAGACATCACTGACGCGAACATAGCACCACCGTAGATGGCTCTGTTCCATCTGAAACGAACATCCCGCAAAATAATTTCTGAATCAATAATATATATCCCCCCACCTCTCGAACGACCGAAAGAATTCGCATTATCCGCATTGCCTTCCTTAATCGTCAAACCATCTAAAACCACAGAGCTAACGCCTTGTACAGTGACTACATGATAAGAATTTCCATGATGTTCAGGAACACCATCCACTTCACCAGAAAGGTTGGTTACATGTACAGAAGGTTCCCTAGCTCCTCCTCCGTTGGGATACCCACCTAATAATGTGACTCCAGTAGGAATACTGAAAGTTTGTCCACGAACACCCGGTTCAGCTGGATTGTATGGAGTATACGTTCCTTTTGCAATATGGATGGTCTTGTTAGCTCCATTTGTCAAAGCATCTTTTAAATTGGTAAAGGCATTCGCCCAGTCCCTACCATCGTTATTTCCCGTTGCCATATGATCCACATAAATATTAGAAGAGGCATCCAATTTAATAAACACTCCCGTATCATATTGAGAATCAAAAGCATCACCTACGGCTAATTTCAATTTATAACTCCCTGAAGGCACTACGGGCACTTTTACCTGCATGACATCTGTAAAACCATCAAATTCTAAATAAATATTCGAACCTGCTGGGTTGGAATTATAATATTGTATATAACTTGGATCGGGAACACAATTCAGATCATCATTGATATTATCCACAGAAACAATATCTGTAGTACCCGGAATTAATGCAATATTTTCTGCACCATCTGTATAAGGACCGTTGATACCTGGACCACTTAAAAAGAAACCAAATGCATCATTGAATTGACAGATAAATTCAGGATATTCTTCAGATGCAAAAACATATTCAAAAACCAGCGTATCCGTAGAAGGAACAAATTCTATTTCATAAACTGCGGCATCTTGAATCTGAATTCCATTGAGCAGGGTGACCAAGTCCGGATCAGAATCTCCCAAAGTATTTCCAGATATTCCTCCTCCTGAATTTCCACAATTCCCATTCACCTCACAATCTACCGGTCCATTCGCTGTATTCACAAAACCAGTTGAAATCAAGAATCCTTGTTCAATACCTATATCATTCATAGCATTATCAAAAACACCTACAGACAAAGGGTCTCCATTATAGGTGACATTCGTAATGGCTACACCCGGTCCTAGAAAATCATTGGTTATCAAATTTTCGGGCGTGGAGGGAGGAAGATTACTTGGAGTAATCGTCATTTGTGCTGTTAAAGAAACAGAAGAATTAAAAAGGCAAAAAATCAAAATTAATTGATAAATAAAAATACGTTTCATGAAGCTCATTATTTGTGATGAAAGAATCCTCTAAGATAAAATATCTTATTATTATTAAAGATCATTCCATCACAAAAAATGAGTACTAACGTAAAAATTTTCTTTTATTTTTTCATTATTTTTTCTGAATGGAGAATTTCTCCTTTTTCAAGGATTTGAAATAAATAGATACCCGAGGGATAATTCTCTAAAGAAATAGTATTCTCTTGCGTGGACAAGAGCCTTCGTCCCGTCATATTCCAAACAAGAATATTTATATTTTCTTTTTGCGTTTCTATATAAATTTCTCCAGAAGTTGGGTTCGGATAAATCCGAATATTATTTATTTTGGATAATTCATTATCCGCCATTTCTTTTGCCCCTGAACACACAATTGCATTTTCGAACGCACCGATATCTATTGTTGTATTCATGATTCTTGAATTTCCATTTATATCTTCTATTCCCATTGCCAGGGTATTATTTCCTGTATCCACGATGGGTGAACATTCATTGACGGAATAATCCGGATTGAGCATTAAATCGCCTGATGTATCCGAGTATAAATTATTGGTAGCGTTGCCAATAATCGAACTGCCTTGTACATAACAATTTTCGGTAATCAGATTCAAAATATTATTATTGAAGGAGACCACATTTTTTTGGAAAGCCAAATCCTGATGAGCAATAACAGTATTATAAAAATAAGCATCCAATTGGTCTCCAAAACCAATTTGCATCGTGACCAAATATCGATCTTTATCGCTACCTAAAATAGTAGAATTAAATACTTCTATACTTTGATCCCGGTTGGTAGCAATTAAAGCGATGCCATTTGCATTTTTAGATTGATTATTGGCTATCAATGAATTTTCAATCCTTGTATAAAGTGAATTATTGACTTCAATGGCACATCTTACCAAAGCATTATTATTATAAACTTTAGTCCGACGGATATACATTTGTGTTTGGTTGCTATGATACATCGCTGCTCCATAATCTGCTTGGTTCGATTTAAAATCACATTGTTCGAAGGTAACCTCCGGAGAGGTCGTAGCAAAAATGGCTCCTCCATAAATCGCCCTGTTCCATCGCATCCGTACATCTTTGAAATAAACTTTATCCGAATCTACAATATAAGCACCTCCGCCTCTTGCTCTTCCAAAAGTTGCACCATCATTTGCATTTCCATTTTTGATGGTGATTCCTTCTAACCAGACATCTGTTACATTTTGAACGCTTATTACATGATAGGAGTTACCATCATAACCCGATACTCCATCAATTTCACCCGACAAGTTTGTTTTGTAAAGAGCAGAAGTCCTTTCGCCCCCACCCGACGGATACCCTCCTAAAATGACGGTTCTATCCGGAATGGAGAAAGTCGCCCCTCTCGAGGATGGATCATTCGTTGGATAATATGTTCCTTGTGCAACGTGTATTATATGATCACTACCTAAGGCCAGGGCATCCTGCAAATCCAAGAAAGCATTTGCCCAATCACTACCATTATTATTTCCGGTGGCGGTGTGATCTACATATACATCTGTTCGACTTGGAGCCGATAGGGCAGCATCACCATTTAAATAAAATTCTGAAAAATCTGAGGTTTCGAATTCTGCATAATAACCGTTGGCATACGGAATAATAGAAACATTCTCCGGCAAAACGAACTGAAAACCATTGCTGGTAAAATTATCATCTAAAATACCATTTTCATTTTCACCGGAATATTTTGTTATACCTGAAATAAACGCATCCGTGACGCTGGTACATGTAGGGCAGTTTCCGGCTGCCGTTCTTAAAAATTCTACTTCGGAATCCAAGAAATACAACCTTACTTTTACCGGAGAGGCAAAAGTATTTTCTGATTCTAATTTCCAATTCCTATCTAAATAATATTTACTTCCATCATCCCGAATCACATCTGTATGAATGTAAGTATCTAATGTTGTATTTCCCAAATCATTCCCGTTGGGGTGGATAGAAACCATGCGCTTACCGTTCGTTTCAAAGTGCACCCAATCAGAACCGGCAACGGTTTGTTCCATACCTAGCGTTGTTATCCCATTATGAATTTCTTTGGCATCGTAAATAATGATGTTATCTATTGCTGCACCTTCTTCATTTACATAACCATCAGAATCCAAAACAAAGCGAAACAATACTTTTGAAGAATTCACAGGTACCTCAAAGGAAGCACTATGCCAGTATGCTTTTTCTTCATCCCACAAATGATAACCTTGATAATTATTGTACCAATTATGCCCGTTTCCATTTGTACCTAAGGTTACCCAATATTTACCATTTTGGGAATATTGTAATTGTAGAAAATCGTAATAAGGATTACCATAACCATCGTTCGCATCTTCTATGCTATATGTCATTCCAAATGCAATGGTAGGATTGGCCATAGAAGATAAATTAAAACAAGGAGAATACAACATCGATTTACTTGCATTCGAATAATTTCCGGAAAGATGGGTTGCCCAACAACTCGATCCTTCTGCCGCTCTATTGATCAAATTTGCAGCGGGTGTACCCCATTCCCAATTATTATTTTTTCCCGTAGAATACCATCCTCCATCTCCTCCTTCAAAATTTTCAAAATATGGAAAAGAATTAATTTGCCCATTGGCGGTTCCTGTTGCCGTAACTGTAACGGCTTTTACATGAGTGCTTGTTAACCCGGAAGAAGTTTTTGCTCTAACAGAATAAATATATTGCTGTCCATTTATCAAATTATTTTCTTGATGGGATGTATTTGAAGTTGTAGCTATCACGACCCAACTATTATTTATCAATTCCAAAACTTCATATTCCAAAGCTCCAGCAACTGCCGGCCATGAAATACCGGCATTTAAATAACAATCTGTTGAAACATTCAAACTACTGGGTTTATCCATTATTGTAAAAGGTAAAATACTTTGGTTCGGGTTAAGAGAACCGACATTATTCCAAGTGATTTTCACCAAAGCTTCATCTGTAAATACGGATGGGACGATCCATTCATAATTTCTTGAGGTTCCGGGAATGGTATCCGAAATCAAATTCCAGATTGCTCCGTTGTCTGTAGAATATTCTAATGAAAAAGTATTAGCATCATGCCTTGCAGCATTCCAAGTAATATTAATATTTTCTCCGGGCTCATACATTTCGCCCCCTAATGGTGAGGATAAATTAAGATGCTCATTAATGATATCATATACTATGACGTAGTTTTCTACCCCTAAGGGAATTAATGTACCATCTATCTGGACAGAATAAGTTCCTGCCGTTGGATTGTCAATTACAATTTGCTCTATATTATTGATACTGTCTCTTCCTGTTGTAGCAGGTGCTTGGCAATTACTAGGAGAACCATCCAACAAAAAAGGTTGATAGGTATTAGCATCATGAACGACACTTAAATCCAAATCGTTAACCAAAGCTGTTGCCCCGCCTATTGTTCCGGCTTCATCGTGCCAATACAACATTATTTTTAATTTCTCTCCTGCGGAGGGTAAAATAACATCGTGTGATATATTCTGACCTTGAGTAATCGTACCTTCAAAAAATTGATTTCCGGAAATAATTTCAGCAGCACGGTATGCATTAAGCGTACCAAAACCATATTCGTAATCCGGACCGACATTTCCTCTATCATCCGCAGCATTACAAACAACGGCCTTTAACAAATCTCCCTTCGGGTTTACTCCCCCATTCAGATTTCTGTAATGTTCATATAACAAAGCTAATGTACCCGTAACCGTTGGAGCCGAATAACTTGTACCATCTCCTGCGTAATAATTATTATAAGAATTGGTGGCATAAACAGATGTTCCGGTTGCAACTATTTCCGGTTTAATCCGGCCATCTTTTGCGGGACCTCGACCAGAATACACTTCAATATTATTCAAATAATCTGTTGCTCCGACGGTCAATGTATTTTTTGCAGAATTCCAAGCATTTTTCACAGAAGCATATCCTGCGGGATATGGATCACAAGTTAAAAAATATGCATCATTACCTGAAGCGAATACATGTACTACTTCGTTCAATTCATTTAAAGAAACATCAACGTCCCTCGACTCGATTGTATATCCCCCTGCATCTTCGCAATATCCTACAATCAGATTACCAGCATAACTATTATTGGTGAGTACGGCACCGAAATTATCAAAATAATAATTATCGAAATTAATAACATTATCTGAATACTCTGCAATGATTTGTGCTTGTGGTGCGATTCCTTTTCCATTTGGATCCAATATTCCTTCTGAAGCAATAATTCCGGTCGTAGCAGAACCGTGTCCACTGATATCGACCAAATCTTCATTGATGATCCTATTTTCCAAATCCGGATGTTGTTCTATGGTTCCTCCATCTCCTACACTAACCGTTACTCCTTGCCCCGACAAACCAAGGAGCGAGGGATGGGTTAAGTTTTTAATGCGATGGGTTTCTATATTTTCTGTCATTAAGGGTTGTGCCTTATCGAAGGTTGGAGACACATAACTAACGAATGGAAGAGCAGCTATTTTTTTAAATTGATTTTTATTCAAGAAAACCTTCACATAGGTCTCATTTGATTTTTCCCATTTTAGGAATAATCCATTTAGAATATTTTTTGCTTTATTTTTTGTTATCTTTTCGTGAAATAAAATATTGGCAAAAAATTCTTCTTCCATTTCATCCACCCATTTTGGGAATTTATATTGGATGTCCATCATTGAAATATGCCGGAAATATTTTTTCCAATTTGGAAATTCCAATATTGAATTTTTATTTAATTTAATCCAATAAGCATAATTCGGAATAAAGGACAACAATTCCACACCTTGCTTTTTTAACTCTGTTTGGATTTCTAATGAGGGCGACTCTTTGAATTGAGCCAACACATAATATGCTCCTTCATATTCGGCTTGAGTGAAACCAGATAAATTCTTTTCAAAATGATGGATATTCTCCTTCGGAGAAAAGGCACCCTCTCGAAATTGAATGGTATAATCTTGAGCTGTGGAAAGTATAGGGGCAAAAAGGATGCACAATATTAGGGCAAGGATGTATTTCTTTTCCATAAAACCTACGATTTTAATTTGTATGGGTTTGGGGATAGTCTCTATAAGCTATAACAAAAATTATCCCAAGTCAGCTTTTATTCTATACTTCAAAGATAGAAATCAAAAAAGATGTGACGCGGCTACCTAAAGATATGACAAATCCAAGCAATATGAAAATACAAAGTCCGACAAACTGATGTTTGCCGGACTTTGCTTTACTTTTCAAAAGCAGGGATACAAATTACTTCTCCGCTTTCATTTGGGGAAAGAACAATACTTCCTGAATGGATGACTGATTGGTCAGCATCATGGTAAGACGGTCAATTCCTATACCCAACCCGGACGTAGGAGGCATTCCATATTCCAAGGCACGGAGGAAATCCTCATCCAAAACCATGGCTTCGTCATCTCCTCTGGCTGCCAATTTCAATTGGTCTTCAAAACGTCCTCTTTGATCGATGGGATCGTTTAACTCCGAATAGGCATTAGCGACCTCTTTCCCATTGATGAACAATTCGAAACGTTCTACCAAGCCTTCTTTTTCTCGATGCTTCTTAGCCAATGGGGTCATTTCGATGGGATAATCCGTCAAATAAGTGGGCTGAATCAAATGTTCTTCCACTTTTTCGCCGAAAATCTCATCTATCAATTTCCCCCTGCCCATGGTATTGTCTATTTGGATGTGAAGTTCCTTACAGACTTTCCTTAGGGCATCCTCATCCATATCCGACACATCAATACCTGTATATTCCTTGATGGCATCATACATGGAAATTCTACGATAGGGCCCTTTGAATTCGATTTCATTTTCACCTACCATTGCTTTGGTGGTTCCGTTTACGGCAAGGGCTACCCTTTCCAAGCATTCTTCCACCATGCCCATCATCCAAACATAATCTTTATATGCCACATAGATTTCCATAGCGGTAAACTCCGGATTATGTGTCCGATCCATTCCTTCATTACGGAACATTTTCCCGAATTCATAGACGCCATCGAAACCACCGACTATCAATCTTTTCAAATACAACTCATTGGCAATCCTCAAATACAAAGGCATATCCAAGGTATTGTGATGCGTAGCGAAAGGTCGGGCTGCCGCTCCACCATGAATGGTCTGCAATATTGGTGTTTCTACTTCCATCCATCCTTGCTCATCAAAATAACTTCGCATGGAATTGATGACTTTGCTCCTCTTGATGAAAATTTCCCTGACATGGGGATTAACCACCAAATCGACATAGCGTTGTCTGTATCGTAATTCAGGATCGGTGAATGCATCGAAAATCTCAACTTCTCCCGTTTCCTCATTCTTCTTCTTCTTAACGATGGGAAGTGGACGAAGAGCCTTGCTCAGGAACTTGAATTCTTGCACCCGTATGGAAATTTCACCGGTGCGGGTTATGAAAACAGCTCCTCGAACTCCTACAAAATCACCTATGTCCAATAATTTAGTAATAACCGGATTGTAAAGGGTTTTGTCTTCATCCGGACATACATTGTCCCGCTTGATGAATAATTGTATTCTACCGGACGAGTCCTGTAATTCGGCGAAGGATACTTTTCCTTTTCCTCTTACAATCATGATACGACCTGCAAGACTTACATCTTGATAATTGTTTTTCTCAGCATCGAAATTTTCTTTGATGTCTGCGGCAAAAGCATTTACATCAAACATTTCTGCGGGATAGGGTTCTACGCCCAATTCCCTTAATTTTTGGAGCGATTCCCTCCGAACGATCTCTTGTTCGCTCAATTGCATATCGATAGTATTAATTGAATCAATAAAATCACCAATTATATAAGGAACAAGTCAAAAATAAATGTACATTTTATAGGGTTCTTTTTCACTCATCCTGCGTTGTTAAAATGGTCGTTTATTCCGAAAATCTCATTTTAACGCCTTGGCTGAGCAAAAAATCCTTCATATTAATTTGTCATTTATTTTTAACTTCTTCCTAATGGCGGTACAAAAATAGGAAAACCCATGAATTATGGATCAGTTCGACTTAATTCTGTCAAATTAAGCGTTTAGAAAGAGACGCTCTGTTTGTAAGGTATGTATTGAGAATGGTGAATCATACTATTAAAATCTAATGGTATTTGGAATACAACTCTATTAAAATCAAAATAATTCCCAGATTGTATAAAAAAATATGGAAGGGTGTCGTATGCTTTAAAAATATAGATTTACCTTCGTGGAAACATTGTTGTAAAATAAACTTTAATTTAAGATGAAAGCTTTTAGAATTTTGATGATGATCATGGTTTGTGGTGCTTTATTAACAAGCTGTAAGAAGAAGGCTCCGGCTGCTCCAGCTGATACTGACACAACTTCCGCTCCATCAGTAACTACAGGAATCGACTTTGATGCTCTTTCTAAAGAAATGTGTACTTGTGCTGCAGATTTTGTTGCCTTGACAAAAAAGAGCAAAGAATTACAAGCAGCGGGCAAGACAGATGAAATTGCCGCTATACTCCAAGAAATGGCTGCTAAAGGTCCAGAAATGGAGAAATGCATGGCTGCTTTGGAAGCGAAGTATCCAGGTGTTGATGGAAACGCTGAATACGAAGAAAAAGCTCAGGCTGCTTTGAAAAGGAATTGCCCGGATTTCGCTGCGGCAATGAGTACCAACTAAGAAGCTATTTCTATACAAGAAATGGTAGCTTGTACCAGTTTTTCTTAGAAAAGATGGGAAAAAACTTCCGGAATAAGTATATTTCGGAAGTTTTTTTACGTTTAGAAAGCAAAACACCACCATCAAATGAATAAGTTATTTTTGATATTTAGCATAGTGTTATTTGTAAGCTGTTCATCTTCACGTCATACTGTAAAACAACCTGGAGATGAATTTACAGATAAGGGAGTCCCTACGAGTTATTCGCAAGAGGATGAGATTGATTATTCCATGCAGGTAACTGCCCAAGACAAGGAATTAGCCAGAGAAATGTGCAATTGTTCTTGGGACATCATTCGTATTAATCGGGATACGAAAAGGTATCATAAAAATAATGATAAGAACGGTTTGATGAGACTCAAATCGAAAATCGGTCCTGCTTACCAAAAGTTTGATCAATGTATGGCGAGTCTAAAGAAAAGGAATAGCGAAAAAATCGCTGCTGCCAATCCTAAGATTTTAATGGCTGCTATGGATAAGGAATGTCCGGACTTGAAGGAAATTCTAGAATTTACGGAGCCGGTGGTTACTACAGAATAGTACTTTTTATAATATTATTGGGGTTTTTCTTCTTCGTAAGCCGCTACGATTTCCTTTAATTCTTCAAGGAATTTCTGTTTGATGGGTTGTCGCCTTGCTCTATTGGTTTCTGTAAAGTAAGTGTGGTTTCCCAAGAATTTTACTTGGATACGGTTCCAAACCTTAATATCGTCCAATACTTTATAGGCGACCAATTCTTTGAAAAGGGAACTGCCTATGGTATGGAAATCATTCCGGCCCAAATAATCCAAATCTGCATCACAGATGATTTCCTCGTATTTACTTTTGGGTGATTGTGGAATTTTGGTTGCCATGATCATACTACAAATCATTTCTATTTCTCCCAGGGTATAACCATGTTTGGGAAGAAGTTCTCGAGTAATTCCACAACCTAATTCTTCATGGTTCAGGTTATTGATGGTAAAACCGGAGTCATGTAATAATGCAGCCGTTTCTAATAGACGGGTATGATAGGGATCTATGCCTTCCAAATGGCATATCTCTCCTGTCATTTGGAGGACATCCAAAGTATGGCGTTTGCCGTGGTAGTAGAGATCCTCCGACAAGCCATCCAACAAATTGAGTATTTCCGCTTTGGCTCCTTTATAATCCATATTGGAATTCATTTACCCAGGGCTATATTCAAATGATATAGCCCTCGGTCTCCAAGTATAATTAACGCAATGTACGAGAATTATTGTTCAAATGATTTACTAAGATACCCTTAAAATCACTTCACTTTTTTATCATCTTCAAGAATCACACCAGAAGCCATGAATTTCAATTCGACCACAGGTTCTGTTATTGTTTCGATTTCTTCTTTGGATTTTCCTTCATCTTCGGCATAATGTCTTAGTTCATCGACGGTAGTAATTTCTCTGTACCCCACTCCTTTCATGACCACTTCTCCGGTTAAATCCAAAGGCATGAAAAATCCGTAGTCCTTGAATTTCACAAACATTTCTTCTTTGCCCTCTGTTTTGGAGACGATGTTCATCCAGCATCCTTTTACTTGGCAAACTCCTTCTACATTTCCTCTTACAACCGCCTCTAAAGAATCCTTGCCTTCCAAGGCTGAAAGGAAATCATCATAATTCATTACTTCTTTAGCTTCGAATTGCTCTCCTTTATAGGTAATTCCGGTTTCTTCATCTTTGACTGTAGCTTTGTCGGCACTTGAATTACATGCTGCAAGACCGATAATTAATGCCAAAATCCATGTGAATCTCATACTTTTCATATTTTTGATTAGAATTTTGTTACAAAAGTAATTAATCATAATGAAAGGCAAAGGCTTCATCCCCTACAATGGGCTAAGATTTTCTGAAGAAGATACAAAAAAACGGGCTTTATCGTATTATCAGTATATGGATTTGAGAAGAAGCCTCCGTTTTTTTTCAGATAAAATGGTGCCCAAGGAGGTCATACGAGATATCATCATGACCGCTTCGTCGGCTCCATCCGGTGCCCACAAACAACCCTGGTCTTTTTGTGCGGTAAGTAATGCGACCATTAAGTCAAAAATAAGGGAAGCTGCAGAGAAGGAAGAGTATGAAAATTACCACGGACGGATGTCTGAAGAATGGCTGGAAGATTTAAGTCCGCTGGGTACAGATTGGAACAAAGAATTTATTGATATTGCTCCTTGGATCATTGTTGTTTTCAGAAAGCCGTATGATGAAGTGGATGGGGTTAAGAAAAAGAATTATTATGTCCAAGAATCTGTGGGGATTGCTTCGGGTTTTTTGATTTCTGCCATCCATAATGCGGGTTTGGTCACCCTAACGCATACTCCGAGTCCTATGAATTTTTTAAGTACGGTTTTGGATCGGCCCGTTAATGAAAAACCGTATTTGTTGTTGCCCGTCGGGTATCCAACAAAGGAAGCTGTGGTTCCGGTTCTGGAACGAAAAAAAGAAGAGGATGTGATTATTTGGTATTGATTTAGGGATTATTGTTCCTTTTGCAAATAAAAACCATTCGTACATCCATGGGTTGTGCGACTTTATTTTGCATTGCACAACTTTGTTAAACTTAATGGTGAGTAATGCGGCGTGACCAGCTTTTGCCCAGCATGGCTGCCATATACTTCGTTAGCCGAAGTATTATTTTAGATATTCCGACGTGTTTACTATTTCAAATTCGGGATTGTCACCAAGATAAATTTGAAGTGGGCGTATATGTGATGTCCCAAAAATCACCAAGATTCTATCTTCTTTTTTACAAACGTCTAAAATGTTGGCATAAATACGAACATTCCTTTTAAGCCATTCTACATATCCCTCCACACCAATATTTTCACCATCTACGCTCTTCATAAAATACTGTTCTCCATCAATTTCCATTAGTCTTTCTTTATATGATTGTCTTAGAACATTAGCTGTATCTCTTACTAAAACGAAGTAGTTGTTGTACAAATAATGGTTTTTCAAGATTTTATTTTGGTCGTTCTCCTTCCTTAAATTATCTAAGATAGAGTGTGTATTAATATATTCTTGATTTAATTTAAAAGTTGCTTTGTTTTCCTCATCATAATTCAAGTATTCTTTATGTTGATTATTCTGTGCCACCATTCTAATCGCCTGTCCATAATAAGCTCCATCGGCATCTACACAATATACTCTATCATGATTATTCATTTTTGCTAATTTATACCCCAATTGATAAATTTCATTTTGACCTAATGAATTTAGATCAAAGTTGCTGTTTTTGTATAACGTGTATAAACTGTCATGTTTATATTGTAGAGACGGATTTTGTTCAATAAGTATTTTGGTAGGATTAAAGACATTAAGTTTTTCAACAAGTTCTTGTATTTCTTTTTGTTTTGTGTCTGTTAAATAGTTTCCAGTTTCAGTGTTTAATTCATCTAACCCAGGATTATCCCAATGATATGTTCCCAATAGTAATGTTACAATTTTATTATCATTTTCCGTCGTTGTAGTTTCATTTATTGTCTTACACGAAGAAATTAATAATAATGCTATCAGAAGTTTAAAATTTATTTTTTTCATAATCATTTTATTTTGGCTAACATTGATACATAAGGATTCAAAATTATTCATTCATTATTTATTTTATGAATATGGCATTCATGAACAAATGCATTTCAAGGTTGTGAGCCTTTCTTTACGTAAAAACAATTTGTAAATAAATATTTTTCTAATACTCAAAACTGTTTGGATTTAAAGAATTAATTCACTCTTAATTCTAATTTCGTTTTTCATGATTTTTGCAACAGGGCAAGCATCTGCAATTTTTAAAAGACGCTCTCTTTGTTTTTCATCCAAATTACCAAATAATTTAACTTTCCGTGTAATATGCGTTATAAACTCGGTTCCTTCTAATTTTTCTTTTTCCATGCCTAAAGAAATTTCGACTTTATCCAGATCCCATTCTTTTCTATCGGCATACATTCGGATGGTGATCGCTGAACAAGATCCCAAGGAGCCTAATAAAAAATCGTAGGGGGCGGGACCTAAATCGGCACCTTCATATTCTGGTGGTTCATCGCCAATAAAGTGATGATTCCCTGCATATATTTGGGTGGTATATTTTTCTTTTCCGATACTTACTTTCACTACTTCTTCTGGCATGATTTATTTTCTTTTTTGTTGAAAAAATTCCTTCATTAATTGACTGCATTCCGCTTGTAAAATTCCGTAGGATATTTTTGTTTTAGGATGTAATAATTCTTTGCCATACCGCATAAAACCTTTTTTGGCATCTTCTGCTCCGAAGACCAAATTACCCAACTGTGCCCAAGCCAAAGCCCCTGCACACATAATGCAAGGTTCTAAAGTAACGTATAGTGTACAATCTCTTAGGTATTTACTACCCAAATAATCCGAAGCAGCCGTAAGAGCAAGGATTTCGGCATGTGCTGTAACATCCGTTAGCAATTCTGTTTGGTTGTGAGCCTTTGCTATAATTTGATTATCACAAACTACTACAGCCCCAACAGGCACTTCCCCATTTTCGAAAGCTGTATGAGCTTCTTCCAATGCTTTTTTCATGAAATGATTATCCGAATAAATACTCAACATATATTATTCCATTTCGGGATGAATGAATAAATGGGAATAGGATTTGAGTTTTACTTTTTTTCCTCGTTCTGTAAAAACAAAATCTTCGAAATTCAAAACAACTCCTTCTAGTAATTCTAATTCGGGTCGTTTGTGGGGTGTGATGATAATTAATTCTTTTGTGGATGAAAATAATTTTGACACCAAGGGAAATAATTTTCCTTTTTCACACAAATGCATGGCAAAACTGCAAATGATGCTTGTGTATTTTTTATCCAATCCATTTTTGATAATATCATCGAAAGAAAAAGAAAGGCATTTTTTTCTGGTATTTTTTTCGAATGCTTCTTGGGTGAATGGATCGCAACCCTCCGTTGCATTAAAATTTAATTCTTGAAGTACTTGTGTTACTTCTCCTGCTCCGGCACAAAGATCCAAGGTTCGGTTGTAGTTTATCCGACCTTTATTATTCAATAACAATTCTTTGATATATAAAAAATGGGGGTTGGAATAATCACTACCTTTTTCTTGGTAGAATTGTTCAACCCCCATTTTTTGGTATTGGTTTCTTATGGCATTATCACAAGCCTTCTGCTTCATCTTGTTTTTTATACTTGTAATATCTTTTCCTTTTTTTGAACGGGATATACAAATATGGTTTTTTGTCCAAATTGGTTCCCAATTCATTAAATGTGGTAAGCGTACTTTCCAAATCTTTTGCCAATTTATCATCTTCTAACAAATAGCCGATGGTTCCTTCACCGTTTTTAATTTTTGCCATGATTTCGTTCACATCCTTAATGGCTGCATCTGCTGTGACCAAAGAAGATTTTAATTGAGCCAATGCTTCATCTGCTCCAGTTAATGTGCCTCCTACTTTATCCAACGTCCCATCTACACCATTGACGGTTTTTTGCAAATCCAACTGCTTCAAATTCCCCGTAAGGGTAACGGCATTATCCATAATACTTGTAATCTTATGGTTGTTCCTTTCCAGATTCGAGGTGAGGGATTGCATATCGTCCAGAATCTTATCGAACTTCCCTACGGAAGCTCCCATGAGAGCATCCAATTTCTCGGTCAGTTCCTTTAGATTTTCTGTGGTTTGCTGAACATTCCTCAATGTTTTAGCAGCGATGGCATTATTGTTTGGATCGGCAATTCTTTTGTTCAAATCATCCATCAAGCCATCCATATCCCCTTTAGCCTTATCGACATATTCGTTTAAATTAACACCCAACATGGATTCGACCATCCCGACTTTACGTCCTACAAGAAACCCGCCTTCAGGCAAGCAGTCTTCACCCGAACAATGCCCCTTGCTTTCCAGCACCACAACCATTCCCTCCATCAGTCCGCCACTTGTTAATAATGCTTGTGTGCCTTCAGGCACCAAAACATCTCCCTTGATATCCAATTCTGCAATAACTTGCTTGGGGTTAGCCGGGTTCAAATAAATATCATTTACCATTCCCACCTTATAACCACTGATAAGAACAGGAGCAGATTTGGTCAAACCAGAAACATCATTATAAACGACCTTATAGACTTTGGTATCAGAAAATAGATTCTTTCCTTTTAGGAAAGTAAATCCCCAGATGGCCAAACCAACGGCCACAACTGTTAAAATTCCGATTCTTACTTCATTAGACAACATATCAAAGGGTTTAATTAAAGGCAAATGTAAAAATAGAATCCCGAATAACAAGAATTATTCATTGGCAGACTCCGCTTTTTTCTTTTTCAAAAATTTCTTTCTCTTCTTGAATGGTATAAACAAGTAGGGTTTCTCTTCAAAATCCTGACCTAGTTGATTGAGGCTTGTCATGGTTGAATTCAAATCTTGACTCAAACCTTCTTTATTCATGATGTAGGCGGCTGTATTATCCCCATTCTTTGCTTTTTCCAACAGGGTATTCAGATCCTTCATGATGTTTTTGGCTTCAGCCATTGATGCATTCACTCCCTTCATTTCCTGATCAAGATTCATTTTCATACCGTCTACCCTTTTCATGGTAGCATCGGCTTTTTTCAGGGTGGGTTCTATAGAAAGTTGATCAAGTTTTTTCATTACAATATCTGCATCTGCCATCAGGCGCTCCAATTTCCCATCTTTGTTAAGGTTATTGTTGATATTATCTAGACTTGAAGTGATTTGCTTGGATTGTTGGTCCAAATCAGTCATTACTGTTCCTAAATCTGATTGTAGGCTTGTCAGTTTTTTTTGTAGAAAATCCATGTCCCTTAGAGTATTTGAAATGAGATTATCACTATCTGGAGCCATGTATTTATCCTTGACCATTTTCATCACATCATCAATATCCTCCTGCATCATGTCTTGGATATTGGCTTCCTCTTCTTTTTCTCCCGAAGAAAGCAATGATTCGAACATACCAACAGTTCTCCCTTCTAACTTGTCGCCATCTTGGGCACAATTGGGTTCTTGGCAATTTCCATTATATTCCAATACAATCATTTTACCATCTATCAGACCAGCACTGGCAAAAGCAGCTTTGGTATCCTTAGGAATTTTATATTTGCCCTTCACCTTGATTTCTACCAAAACCGTCTTATTATCTTCAGGGTTGACACTAATCTTTTTCACCTTCCCTACTTTAACCCCTCTTATTTTCACAGGAGAGCCTTTCGTTAATCCAGAAACGTCTTCATATACAATTTGATAGATCCGATTATCCTTGAACCAATCATTTTTCTGAAGATAAATGAAAGCGAAGGTTAGAACACCGAATATAAAAAAATACAAAAGTCCAGATAAAAGATTATTGTCTGTATTACCTTTTTGTGGCATAATTTCTTGGTTAGTCGGTCAATAAAACAACTTAAAGTCCCAGTTCTTTTTTGGCATCTATAACGTCGATTCTTGATTGGTTCTTATATGCAACGACAAAACAGCCCGAAAAGCCCCTTGAAGTTAGTTCTTTCTTTTCTTTTTCTACTTGGGAATAATTGGCGCCAAAATCCTTTAAAACATAGCGGTACCGACCCTCCCTAGTTTTTTCTATCACAATTCTATTGCGAATAGATTTCCATTTATCTTCACTAAGAGCCAACTTTCTCCTTACAGAAGCCAATTGAATCCCAAATTTAATCTTCTTATTAGAATTTGGTGCAAAGGATTCTGATTTTGTGCTAGTATTCATAGATTTAGTAGAAGAATGATTTATGGTTTTCGTTGTAACATCCTTAGGTTTGGAATTCTCCATTTTCATTTTAAAATCGGAAAAGGCAGCATATAATTGATAGGCCATTTCATCCTGTCCTTTTTTGGAACTCAATTTCTCCATTTCATTCTTATTAGAAAGATATCCCGTTTCTACCAAGACACTTGGCATGGCGGTTCTTTTCAAGACGACAAACCCCGCCTGGTGCACCCCTCGGGTTGAGGTTCCGGAACTTTTCACATTGTTATCCAATGATTCTGCATATGCTAGGCTTTGATCCAAATAAGCATTTTGATAACTATTCATCAAAATATCATACAAAGGGGAATCCTTGTCTACTCCATATTCCTCGTATTGGTTTTCATAATCTTCTTCTAGTAAGACTACATCATTTTCTCTTTTTATAACCGCCATATTTTCACCCGCTTTCTCTAGACCCATCACATAGGTTTCCAAACCATTTACCGAGCTACTTTTAAAAGAATTACAATGAATGGAAATGAATAGATCGGCTTTGTTATCATTTGCAATCTTTGCCCTCTTTTTCAGTGGGACGAAAATATCTGTTGAACGAGTGTAGATAACATTTACATTGGGATAATTGGCTTTGATATATACTCCTAGCCTTTTGGCGATTGCCAAGGCTACATTTTTTTCTTTTGCCCCATTTTTGGCTGATGTGCCATCATCCTTTCCTCCATGCCCTGGATCAAGCACAACTGTTTTGAGTGCAAAATCACTCCAATCTTTTTGGAACAATGCCTCATATTGTTCCTCATCCGACACCCATTTATAGCTTGAATTGTTCATTCTAGTATGCCCAAATGCAAAAACGGGCGAATGATTTACTTCTTGAATCTTTTCTTTTTCAAGGTAAGTTTTACATTTGCCATTGAAATAAATGTTAAATAGCAGATTGTGGGGTGTCAAAGCAGATACAACATTCGTTTGAATGAACAGTAATAAAAACCAGATTCCCATAGTTCGTGTAATGTTTTTGTTCTTTTGGAAGAAATGTATTACCATATTCCTACTACAAATATAAGAGAAATTAATACTTGAGATTTTCATTTATCATATCCTTTCTGATTCTTTTTTCCCTGAGTTCACTCCAAGCTCAGGATTTTCCATTTAAGAACAAGCAAAAACCTAACCGAAATCGAGTAGAGAAGGAAGAAAAAACACCTCCTTCCAGTCCGGATGATGAAATCGCATTAGAAGAAAACGATACATCTAAGGCTCCTGTTACCCAGAATGTAATAGATGTAAAATATGCCGATGAGCCTCTAGAGGCTCAAATAGACTACTCTGCCGACGATTCCATGCACTTCGATGTAGTGAACAGCAAAATATACCTTTGGGGCAATGCTTTGGTAAAATATGAGGAGATGGAATTGAAGGCCGGTCATATCATTTTTGATCAAAAAAATAATATCGTTACGGCAGAAGGTATATTGGATAGTTTGGGGAAAATCTCATCCATCCCCGAATTCTCGGATGGTAGCCAACAATTCAAAGCCAAGGAGATGAAGTATAACTTCAAAACAAAAAAAGGTCTGATTTCCCATATTACGACCCAAGAAAATGATTTATATATCCATTCGGAAAAAACGCTTTTCCAAAGTTTTGAAAGTTCGGATTCCATTTACCAGAATGAAGATGTTATTTTCAGTTCGAATTCCATATTCACTACTTGTGATCATGATGAGCCCCATTACGGGATTCGATGCAAAAAGCAAAAACTCATCACAGATAAGTTAATTGTTACCGGACCTGCCAATTTGGAAATTGCGGGCGTGAGTACTCCCCTTTGGCTGCCTTTTGGATTTTTTCCTGTAACTAAAAATCAAAAATCAGGCATCATTTCCCCTAAGACCCTCGAAAACAACGGTATACAAGGGTTCGGTTTTAGAGATATTGGTTATTACTGGTACATCAATAATAAATTCGATTACCAACTTACAGGAGATATTTACACCCGGGGTACTTGGCGTTTAAATTCTATGTTTAGGTATAATGTGAAATATCGTTTTGATGGCAGCTTGAACTTACAATATGCTTGGAATAACCAAGGCGATGGTGTTTTTTCTGATTCTCCCTTAAAAAATGATATCCGTAAAACTTTTTCTGTCAGATGGAATATGAACCAATCCCAGAAAGCACATCCTACTCGAAAGTTTTCAGCTCGGGTAGAATTCCAGACCAACGATGCCCAGAGAATCAACAATAATGATACACAAAGTGTCACTAGCAATTCCCTTAGTTCCAACATCGACCTTAACAAAAGTTTTCCTGGAAAACCTTATAGTCTCACTGCGAATATCAGCCACTCACAGAACACAAATACAAACGATATCCGTTTTTATATACCGAATGTCCAATTCAATGTCAGAAGAATCAATCCTTTCAAGAAGAAAAATAGGATTGGGAAAGAAAAATGGTATGAAAAGATAGGCATCAATTATAAATTTGAGGCCTTAGGAGAAATCAACACCAAAGACTCCCTACTTTTCAGAAAAGAAACCTTAGATGAATTCAGGTACGGTTTCCGGCATACTTCTAATATTGATGCCCCTTTAAGGTTCTTTAAGAATTTTGTATTCAATCCTAGAATTAGTTATAATGAGTCTTGGATTTTCCATACTATTGACCGGGATTATGTCGAAACCGTTACGGATACATTGGTCTGGGAAGTCAATCCCAATAATGAATTAGATACTATATATACTGTCCGATATGATACGACAGGACAAGTTGTCACCAATGATATACATGGTTTCAAATCCCTAAGACAATTCAATGCTAGGGCTGACATTTCTACCGATGTTTATTCTACCTTACTCTTTAAGAAAGGAAGATTCAAAGGTATCCGGTGGCAAATGAGCCCTTCCATCGGCTTTTCCTACACTCCGGATTATACCCAAAACAACTGGGGCTATTTTGATAATTATGTGAATGGATTTGATGAAGAAACCCGGTATTCTGTATTCGAGGGGAACATTTTTGGGCAGGGCGTATCTTCCAATGGGAAACAAATGAATCTGACTTATGGTGTCCGGAATATTTTCGAGGGGAAATATTTGTCTAGAAAAGATACCATCAACCCCATTAAACGATTCAAAATCTTTGATAACATATCGGTAAGTGGTAATTATAATTTTGCTGCCGATTCTTTGAAATTTTCTCCGGTTCGAGCCACGGGTACCGCTCGGTTTTTCAATAACGTAACCACCATGACCGTCAATGCAACATTTGATCCCTATATTGAAGATGAAACGGGAAGAAGGCTCAATACCTCTCGATGGGAAACGGATAAACGCTTATTGCGTTTTGATAATCTAACCACCAACATCAACAACGCCATCAGTCTGAGTCATATCAAAAAATGGTTCAATATTGGAGGAAACGATAAAAATGAAAAGGAACGATCGAAATCCAATAACCCTCGTTCCGATACCAATACACCCCAACCCGGCGGTCAACTGAACCCATCGCAAGGATTGGGAAGTTTTGGCACCAATTCTCCCGTAACACATTCTGAGGAGTTTTTAAGCTCGCTCCGCATCAAACATATTTTTAATTTCAGAATCGAGCCCGATACATTTATTGTTGTAGCGAACAATATCAATATAGAAAACACATTAAATCTATCTCCCAAATGGCATTTCAGTTATGGGATCGGCTATGACTTCAAACAAAAATCCATCAATTATCCCAGTGTTCGATTAACCCGCGATTTGCACTGTTGGCAAATGAATTTTACTTGGTATCCAGAAAGAGGAGCCTATTTGTTTACCCTGGGTGTGAAACCTAGTTCTTTGAGTTTCATCAGCGTACCTTGGAGTAGAAACCAATTTGAAGGTGGTTTTGGTGGACTTTAGCGACTTTTAGCAAAACAAAACAGATGAATCAAAGCGAACTCAAATCCTTTTTGGACAAAACCGATGCTATTGTTGGTAAAGAATGGTTGGAAACTGCCACTTCCCATCCAGAAGATATTGCTTCTTATTATACTAAATTGAGAAAATTCTATCAGAAAATGCATTCTGAAGAAGGCGCCATGCATTTCCCTATCAAACCCTTGGAAGGTGGTGGTGCCCATGCGGAAGGACTCTTGTTCCATGTAAAGGATTTGGACACAACCATTAAGGAAAATAAATATAAAAAGGTAATGGAACTCGGTTCCGGTGTGGGTTTCAATCTCATCAATTTAGCCCGAATGAATCCGGATGTCGAATTTATCGGTTTTGATTTGACGGATAAGAATATCATACAAGCCAGAAAAAAGGCCCATGAACGAAGATTGACCAATATCCAATTCAAAAAGAGGAATTTTGATGAATTGCAGGTCTCTAATTTTCCTCAACAGGATTTGATTTTTGCCATAGAAGCCCTTTGCCATTCCAAGAATTTGGACAAGGTCATTCAAGACAGCCATAATATTTTACACTCCAATGGACGGCTCGTTTTGTTCGATGGCTATGGAACGAAAAAAGCAAGGACAGCGGGCGAGGACACCCTTCGGGCAGCCGATTATTTTTCCAAGGGATTTTTCCTTCCCAACCCTCAATTTTTAGATGATACGTTGAACTCGGGTAAAAATGCCGGTTTTGAAATCATCCTTAAAGATTACACACAAAATATACTTTCGAATTTTGTCCGTTTTGAAGAGGGAGTAAAGTTGATTTTCAGGTTTCCCTGGCTCACTCGGCTAATGATTCGATTCAAGATACTTCCCATCGAAGTTTTTAGACATGGATTGGCGGGTTTATATGGTCCATACCTCCTAAAATATGGATATGCCGGATATTTTAAGCTTGATTGCAAAAAGTAGTATGGTTTTTGATCCTCATATTAGCAAAATAATTTATACGTTTATGTCGCGTCATTATGTAAAATAATGTTTTAAAGAAAGACCATAGGCTTTGATACCTTCGTTATGCTTAGAGTATTATCTTTGCGACTTGTTTAACACAATACACCCAACATGAGATTAACTCTATTGTTATTTCTAATCGGATTGTTCAGCACACAGTTGGATGCTCAAATTGAAGAATTTGCTCCATCATACAATCCTTATATCAAATACCATAATTATTTACAATCCCAAAGCCAGGGTTCTATTTTCATGAAAAATGAAACGGACACGTTGGATTTGCCATTTTTGGATGACTTTTCTTATCAAGGCCCCTACCCCAAAGCTGAGAATTGGTGTAATTATAGTGTTTTCGTCAATCCGACTCTTTCTAAAGAACCGCCCAGTATCGGTGTAGCCACTTTTGATGGTTTGAGCCAATCCGGTTCCCCTTATAACATGACCGGCGCCGGAGACACCCTTACCTCCAGTGCTTTTCGATTAGCAAATTATTCAGAAGCCGATGAGGTGTATCTGAGTTTCTTTTACCAAGCCAAAGGTTGGGGCGACAAACCAGAAGTAGGCGATTCTTTAATCGTAGAATTCAAACTCAATGATACGACTTGGGTTACCGTGGATGGTTTTGATGGGTTGGATGCATCTGTCACCGCTGATTCCATACCTCCCTTTACCTTCCATAATATTGCAGTACCCTCTTCATATTTATATGATGGTTTTCAATTCCGTTTCAGAAATTATTCTTCGGGCAAAGGGCAGGTAGATTTATGGCATGTCGATTACGTTAGGTTGACCAGCTCTTTTGAGCCGACCGAAAATTTCAACGATGTGGCATTTACAGAACAAGCCCCCTCATTCTTAGGCACATATTCTGCCATGCCTTGGAAACAATTCGAAGGTTTTGAATCGGAAGAAATGACAGATTCATATACGTTGACATTATTCAATCATTTCCCAGTTACACAGGAAATTCAAAATAGAATTTATATGGTAGATGAAGGCGGCAATAATTTCATGAATACTAATTTTTATTCCGATATTGCTTTAGCCAATATTACTCCCGGTACGCATATCACGAATACGCAAAATGTTTCGGCTGGAGATTTCAACACATTTATGACCAACATGCAAGGTCAGTCTTCAGCAGATACATATTATTTTGAAAGTACTTTTTCTTTCACGCAAACCGGACAAGACCCTGCTTTTCCTGCTTCTTTCGAGAATGATGTCATTAAAAGAACCACCATTTTTGATAATTACTTTGCCTATGATGACGGCACAGCAGACTCGAATGTGAAAGCTCAAAACCCCGGTACTGAAATTGCTGTAAAATTTGAATGTTGCTGATTCTATCAAAGCCATCCAAATGCATATACCACACGTTG